>JAZNQB010000053.1:0-21583 GCA_045589995.1 Paludibacteraceae bacterium | reverse complement strand
TTCTTGCCATTGATTCAAGCAAAGCGCATACCTATCATCGGCATGTCGAGTAACCCGAATTCGCTCTTGGCTAAGTATTCGGTCTATCATTTATCTATTGCGGTGGCGACGGAGGCAGATCCGCTTAATCTGGTGCCGACTTCATCCACTACTGCTACATTGGCACTCGGTGACGCTATTGCCTGTGCGCTGATTGAGTATAGTCATTTCCAACCCACGGACTTCGCAATGCTTCACCCTGGAGGTGACCTTGGGCGTAAGTTGCTGGCGCGTGTGGAGGAGGTGATGTTTAAGGATAATTTGCCTATTGTGACGCCTACTCAAACGATGGAGGAAGCCATCGAGGTGGTCACTAATGGTAAATTAGGTGTGGCCATCGTGCAAGAAGAAGGGCAGTTGGTGGGTATTATCACTGATGGCGATGTGCGCCGTGCAATGCTGCGGTTAGGAAATGATTTCTTCACTACGCCTGTGGAACAAATCATGTCTAAAAATCCTAAGACAATAAGCAAAGACGCCAAGATAGTAGAGGCAGGCGAGGAGATGAACCATTATTCCATCCACACCTTGATTGTAGTGGATAATGAAGGTAAGGTATGTGGTATTATAGATTCCTTCTCTTGCCTCCCAGGAACACGATTTTATCATTAATGTGCGTAAGTAGAAAAAATAAGAGATATAAGAAATGCAAGCAATTATTTTAGCGGCGGGAATGGGAAAGCGTCTAGGAGAGTTGACGCAAGGAAATACGAAATGTATGATTCGCGTTGGCGGTGAAACGCTGATAGAGCGTGTGTTGCGTCAATTGGATGCGCTTCACCTAAGCCGAATAGTTATTGTCATAGGATATAAAGGGGCAGAGTTGCGCGAATATCTATCGCACATGTCTGTTCAAACGCCATTGATTTTTATTGAAAATCCGATATACGACAAAACGAATAATATCTATTCTCTGTATTTGGCAAAAGATTATATGCGTGAGCAGGATACATTGCTCTTGGAGTCGGATATAATCATAGAAGATGCCGTATTGAGCAAGTTGGTGCATCATCCTTATCCCGATTTGGCTTTGGTAGATAAATATGAGAGTTGGATGGATGGAACCGTGGTGACGATAGATGATGAAAACCGCATTCAGCGTTTTATTCCGAACAGCCAATTCCGCTATGAAGAGATACCAGAATATTACAAGACGGTGAATATCTATAAGTTCTCGCAGGCTTTTTCGGAGCATATGTATGTGCCGTTCTTGGAGGCGTATAGTTCGGCTTTGGGTAATAATGAATACTACGAGCAGGTGCTACGTGTAATCACGATGCTTGATAATTCGACTCTTCGTGCGCTACCTTTGGAAGGCGAACAATGGTACGAGATAGACGATATACAGGATTTGGATATCGCTGCGTCGATTTTTACGGATAATCAGTATGATTTACTTTGTTCTCGTTATGGTGGTTATTGGCGGTATCCGCGTCTATTGGATTTCTGCTATTTGGTAAATCCGTATTTTCCAAATCAACGTTTGAGAGATGAGTTAGCTGCCAGTTTCGACCGTTTGCTGACAGAATATCCATCTGGGCAGAAAGTGAATAATTTGTTGGCAGCCAAAGATTTTGGAGTGAAACAAGAGTATATCTTGGTGGGTAACGGTGCTGCTGAGTTGATTAAGGCGTTAACGATCCAAATGTTAGGAAAAGTAGGAATTGTTCGTCCTACCTTTGAAGAATATCCAAATCGCTTGATGGCTGAACAGATAGTGGCCTACGAACCGCAGCGACTGGATTTTCGCTATACGGCGGATGATTTAATGGACTATTTTGATGGCAAGCAGATTTGGTCATTAGTGCTAATTAATCCCGATAATCCAACAGGTAATTATATCCCATATGAAGATTGTTTGCGTTTGATACAATGGTGTCAAGAGCGTGAAGTCGTGCTAGTTATTGATGAGAGTTTTATTGATTTTTCGAACGAACACCCGACTTTCCTGAATAATGAAATATTATCAGAAAATGACCATTTGGTAGTAGTGAAGAGTATCTCCAAATCCTATGGTGTGCCAGGTTTGCGTTTGGGCGTATTGGCGACTGCCAATCAAAGTCTAATGGTGAATTTACGCCGCGAGATGAGTATATGGAATGTTAATTCCTTCGGCGAGTTTTTCCTACAAATTTTGGGCAAGTATGAGAAGGCTTACGCGCAAGCTATGGATGCATTCCGTGAGGAGCGTAGCCATTTTGTGAAGGGATTAGAAAATATATCGTATCTGCGTGTTTTCCCTAGCGAGGCTAACTATGTGTTGTGCGAAGTAAAGGAACATTTTACGGCTCGTGAGTTAGCAGTTCGTTTGCTGCGAGAGTACGGCATCTTGATTAAAGACTGCTCGCAGAAATGTAAGGGGAATTATATCAGGTTGGCAGTACGCGACACGGCGGATAATAATCAGTTGTTGAAAGCTCTAAGAGAATTATGAAAACGATTTGTATCTGTGGTGGCGGAGCATTAGGTTTGGTAGTCGCAAGTGTGTTGTCTCATACGCGCGAAGTAGCTGTATGTATGCTAACTGCTCATCCACAACAATGGAGCAAGTCAATTGAAACTATTGATAGTGCAGGAAAGGTTTATCAAGGAGTATTAGAGAAAGTGTCTGATAGAGCAGCAGAAGTTATTCCCCAGAGTGATATTGTTTTGCTTTGTTTGCCGGGATTCCTTATTGAGAAGAGCCTAAGGCAGATAGCGCCGTTTATTACGAATCAGGCGGTAGGAAGTATAGTGAGCAGTACCGGTTTTTTCTTTCAGGCTCATCGAATATTCGCCAAAACGGTTTCGTTGTTTGGCTTTCAACGCGTACCTTATATAGCACGCGTACGCGAATACGGTCATAGTGCAGACTTATTGGGATACAAACAACAGCTATATATGGCGACGGAGAATTTACCAGAGGATTTTGAGGCCATGTGGTCAAAGTGGTTGCAGACACCAGTTGCTCATATGTCAAATTATTTGGAGGCATCGCTAAGTAATAGTAATCCGTTACTTCATCCGGCTCGTTTGTATGGAATGTGGCATGATTGGAAAGGAGAAACATATAAAGACCAGACGCTTTTTTATGCCCAATGGGACGAATTGAGTTCGGAGGTTTATATTGCAATGGATGAAGAGTTTCAGAGATTATGCAAGACAGTAGGAGTTGTGATTCCGAGTGTTTTGGAATATTATGAAAGTACAGATGCGGTCTCTTTGACGCGTAAGTTACGCTCTATTGCAGCTTTCCAAACAATCAAAGCGCCGATGAAACAGACGGAAAATGGCTTTGTGCCGGATTTTGAGAGCCGATATTTCACAGAGGATTTTCCGTATGGATTACAGATTATAAAAGATTTGGCACAAACACATCAGATAAAAACACCAATGATAGACAAAGTATTGATGTGGGGCAATAAAATGATTAAAAGATGCTAAATAAGCTACAAGAAAAAATAAAACAATTTGTCGGTATAAACTTTGTGGATAGTTTGTACAAGGCATTAATGTTCCGTGATTTTTTTATAGCGGCCTTCCCTTCTTGTTTGTTGCGGAAGGTTCGCAAAGTGAGACGGATACAGGATCGAAAAATAAAGGCATTAAGGCAGCAAGACAAATGCCGTGTTTTGTTCTTTTTGCAGACGCCGTCTGTGTGGAAGTATGATAGTCTGTATAGGAAGCTAGAAAGTTCAGAGTATTTTGAACCGCTGATAGTGGTATCTCCTTATAATGTGCATCTTAATTATGATATGCAAGAGTGTTTCCATGTAATGCACCAAACAGAAGATTTCGCCCGAGAGAGTGGGTATCAATATATCAGCGCTTATAATTGGGAAAAATGCGAATGGAGAGATATAAAAAAACTTTGTAGTCCGGATGTGGTGTTTTTTACCAAACCTTATAAGGATACATTGCCGGCGTATCATATCTATCACTACACGGATGTGTTGACATTATATGTGCCGTATGGGATAAATTGTATGCATTTATATCACAATAATTACGAACTTCCATTTCAGTCATTGCTTTGGAAATTCCTATTAGAAACGGACTTTCAGAAACATTATGCAGAGATTTATGAAAAGAGTCACGGGGATAATGTAGAGGTGGTAGGTGCGTTGGCGATGGAGAAACTAATACAAAAAGAGTATGAGACAAAAGATGTGTGGAAGCCACAAGAAGTGAAAAAGAAACGAATTATTTGGGCACCACACCACACCGTGGATTACCTTTTTAATTTCTCTAATTTTCTCAATTATTGCGACGATATGCTGCGGCTGGCAGAGAAGTATAAAGAGGAAGTGCAATTTGCTTTTAAGCCTCACCCTGTGCTTAAGTTTAAGTTAATCAATATTTGGGGAAAAGAAAAGACGGATGCGTACTATAATCGTTGGGAGCAACTAGATAACGGACAGATAGAGCAAGGAGATTATATTGATTTATTCAAAACCTCGGACGCAATGGTTCATGATAGCGCTTCGTTTACAGTGGAATATTTGTATGCCAAGAAGCCAGTACTTTTCCAAATTCGTGATGAGAAGGTAAAAGATGAGTTCAATTCGTTCGGTCAACTATGTTTTGAGAAGCATTACCATGCTTATTCAATAGAAGAAACAGAGTCGTTCATTCGCGATGTGGTCATCGCAGACAATGACCCAAAGAAAGAAGATAGGGAACAGTTCTACAAGAACTATTTGTACCCGAAAGATGGTGTTATGCCTTCAGATAAGATAATGTCATTATTACAAACAGCAATAGGAAAATAATAAAAACAATCACTATGCAGAAAATAGATTGGAAACAGATTTGGACAAAAATATGGCCTCACTTGGTGGCTATTGTTACTTTTGTATTACTTGTGATGATATATTTTGCTCCACAGGTATTTGAAAACAAGCAATTACCACAAGGCGATATGATTAGTGCGCGTGGTATGGGACACGATGCGAGAGAATACCATGAGCAAACGGGAGAGTGGAGTCATTGGTCAAACTCAATGTTCGGCGGTATGCCTTATAATGTGACCTCAGGTGTGGACTCAAAGAGTATTTTTCGTCCTATTTCCACATTAATGAAGGTGAGTTTTCATGGAGAGACAACAGCCGTATTATGGTTGTTGTTGATAGGTTTCTATATTTTCATGCTCGCTGTAGGTAGCGGTCCTTGGTTGGGTATAGTAGGTGCAATCGCATTTGCTTTCGGTTCGTATAACTTAATTATTATTGGTGCAGGTCATGTGACTAAAGGCTGGGTGTTGGCAACGGTTCCTGCAGTGATAGGAGGCTGTATGCTCTGCTATCAGAAGAAATATATTGTAGGCTTTATCGTAACACTCTTGGCTACAGGATTGAATGTGTATTGGAATCACCAACAGATTTCATACTACACTCTTTTGATGCTTATTCCATTAGCGATCACCTATTTGATATATGCTATTCGTGAGAAGAAGCAGAAGCAATTCTGGACGGCTTCGGCTGCACTGGTTGTAGCCGCTATTATGGCTATTGCTCCTGCGATGGACAAACTAGTACCTACATGGGATTACTCCAAGGAAACGATGCGTGGTGGTGCGGTGCTCAAAGGTACGGAAGATAGTAAGGCTGGTAAATCAGGTCTCAATCGCGAATATGCATTCCAATGGAGTTATGGTAAGGCGGAGACAATGACGCTGCTTATCCCTAATTTCTACGGTGGAAGTAGTAATTATGCATTGGGCGAGGATAGTGAGACATATAAGACTGTGAAAAAGTATGCAGGCACATCTCAAACCAAGCAGATTGCCAAGTCATTACCCACTTATTGGGGTGATCAACCATTCACTTCAGGACCTGTCTATGCAGGAGCAATCATCTGTTTCTTATTCGTATTAGGTCTGCTCGCAGTGAAAGGACCAGAACGGTGGTGGTTGTTGGCGGTGGTTATTATAGGTGTTTTGCTCTCATGGGGTCGGAACTTGCCATCGCTTAATAACTGGCTCTTTGACCATTTGCCACTATATAATAAGTTCCGTACACCGAGTATGTCGCTCGTGATGACAACGACGGCGATGGCAATGCTTGGTATGCTGGCATTGCGTGCATTATTGAAAAAAGAAGTAGAACTGAAACATATCTATATTGCAACAGGAATAACAGGTGGGCTTTGTTTACTCGTGGCTCTATTCCCAGGTATGGCTGGTGGGTTCACGTCAAAGATGGATGCGCAGTTGCCAGAGTGGTTGTCTGAATGCTTGATTGAGGACCGCCGTGCGATGCTCACATCGGATGCATGGCGCTCGCTATGCTTTATTCTATTAGCGGCGGCAGGGGCATTCGCTTACCTCAAGATAGAGAAGATGCGCAGCGGAATAGTGATTGCACTGATGGGTGTGCTGATCTTAGCAGACTTATGGACTGTGGATAAACGATTCTTGAACGATGACCATTTTGTGCCGAAGAAACGCAACTTGGTCACAATGACGGAAGCTGATAAACAAATTTTAGCAGACAAAGACCCTAATTACCGCGTGCTCAATCTCACAACAAGTACCTTCAATGATGCGCAGACTAGTTATTTCCACAAGTCGGTGGGTGGTTATAGTCCCGCTAAACTGCGCCGTTACCAAGATATAATCGATTATTATTTCGCAGGAAAACTCAATATGAATGTACTCAATATGCTCAATACCCGCTATGTGATTACACAGCAAGGTGTGCAGTATAATCCTGAGGCGTTTGGCAATGCATGGTTCGTGCAGAATATAGAATGGGTAAATAATCCTAATGAGGAAATAGCAACTATAGGAAATGCAGATTTGTTGCAAAAGGCGGTAATAGATACATGTTGGCGCACGAAGGTGAGCGAAGGTCTTGCCATGACTCAACCTGCTTCTATCCGTTTGACTAACTATGCTAACCCAGGCAATCTATTTTACGAGAGCGAGAGTGGCGAAGATGGATTGGCAGTGTTCTCCGAAGTGTATTACAAGACATGGAAAGCATTCATAGACGGCAAGGAAGTACCGGTATTGCGTGCTAATTATATTTTGCGTGCTATCGAGGTGCCTGCGGGCAAGCATACGATTGAGTTTAGATGCGAAGATGATTTGCTTTTAGATACGCAGATTGTATCTACTATCGCTTCTTGTTTGGTAGTATTGGTGATTATCTTATTATTGGTATTCCGTAGAAAAATAGAGAAAGCATAATGCGATTATTGACTATAAATAGTTTTGATTGTTCTGCACAATCGTCTGGCGGTGTGAATCAAACCACCGTTAAATTGACCAAATATTTTACTAGTCAGTGCGGTATGCAGTGCTATCTGGGTTTTTTTGAGAATTTACCAGCGGGATTCGAACCCTTACCACTATTTGAAGGTCGTATATTGCTTAATCGCCATTTGGACAAGCAGGCTTTTGCAGATTTCTTAAGGACGAATAAGATAGATGTCGTTCAGGTCAATTTCTTGAAGAAAAGAAACTTGGTGGTGATGCCTGCCCTTTATGAGGTTGCCCATCAATGTGGTGCAAGAGTTATTTACGCTTTCCATATGTGTCCTGGTTTTCAAATACATACTTATGGCTCGTGGGAACGCATGCTATACGGATGGCTGAATAGGGATAATGCGTTGACTGAGACGAAGAAATGGTTTCTGACGATGACGAGTGGGTTGTGGAAAGGCATAGCCCGTCGGGTGCTGCAATCTAAATATCGTGTGCCTTATGAGAATTGCGATAAACAAGTGGTGTTGTCAAAATACTATTTCCCTGCATACCTCTATTATGCAGGCGTAGCTGACAGTAATAAGATGACAGCTATTGGCAATGCATTGCGCTTTAATGTGTTCGCAACTGAGCAAGATGTCTGCCAGAAACAAAAAACAGTAATCGTTGTGGCTCGTTTTGACGAGGATACGAAGCGTTTATCGTATGCGTTGCATGCATGGCGTGCTATAGAAAAGGCGAAGCAGTACGCAGACTGGAAATTGCAATTAGTGGGTGATGGACGCGATAAGGCTTTTTATCACTATTTGGTAAAGAAGTGGAATTTGCAGAGGGTAGAATTCACTGGTCAGCAGGATCCACAAGAGTATTACCGTCGTGCATCACTTTTCTTGATGACCAGTACGGCAGAAGGTTGGCCAATGGTTCTGATGGAGGCTGTACAGATGGGTGTGCCAGTGGTGGCGATGGACTCTTTTGGTTCATTGCATGATATAATAGAAGATGGATATAATGGAAGAGTAGTGGCTAATAACGATTTAGTCGCATTCCAAAATGCTATGACGGAAATAATGACCGATGAGGCGAAACGAAAGGAAATGGCGCTCCATGCAATAGAAAGTAGTAAGCGATATGAAATACAGCATATACTACTTCAGTGGCAGAAACTATTTGAGCAAATAAAAGAATAATCAGATGAAAATCTCTATAATCACAATCACATATAATGCCGCTCAATGGTTGGAACGCACCATGTTGAGTGTATTGGTCCAGACGAGCAAAGACTACGAATATATTATCGTAGACGGCGCTTCTACGGATGACACGGTGGATATTATCAAAAGATTAGAACCGCAGTTTGAGGGTCGTCTCTCGTGGCATTCAGAACCTGATAAAGGGCTCTATGACGCGATGAATAAAGGTATTGAGCGTGCGGTGGGTGAGTATGTGTGGTTTGTCAATGCGGGAGACGAGATATATAGTCCCAGCACGTTAGCGCACATGATAGCTGCGGCTACAGACGAGACACATATAATATATGGCAAGGCGTGTATTGTGAATGCTGAAGGTGTAAAAGTGAGTGAACACCATAAGGTAACACCTCCTAACTTACAACGCAAGCATTTTCTTAATGGATTAGTCGTTTGCCATCAGGCAATAGTTGTTAGCCGTGCTATAGCCGGAAAGTATAACACGGACTACCGTATTTGCGCCGATTATGATTGGTGTGTGCGCGCGGTGAGTGTCTCCAAACAAAATGTATATTTGGATGAGTATGTCTGTAAGTTTCTAACAGAGGGCATGAGTAAGAAACAACGAAAACGCGCCTGGAAGGAGCGTTTTCGTATCATGTGTACGCATTTTGGTATAGCGCGTACATTATGGGCACATGTATTAATTGTGCTAAAATATCCGTTTTCAATCAAGTATTGATTACTTAATCATTTTGCGTATTTCACATAGTTCTTCTTTGACGCGAAGCAATATATCTAATGCTGCTTGGCGCTCGTCAGAGTGTTTGGTGTTCTCTTTTAATTCCTTGCGGATGGCCTCAATTCGCGTGATTTTGAGTTCATCGCGTATATACTTAATTCGCTTAATCAATTCATGGTCCTCTATGGTGTAATACCTATTTCCATGCCCATCTTTGCGCGGGTTGAGATTCTCGAACTGCTTTTCCCAATAGCGCAAAGTACTGCTAGGCACATCCGTTATTTGGATGGTCTCGCTCATTAAGTAATATTTCTTGGTTATGTCAGCCATTATTTGCAAATCTTAAGTTTCTTTCCTGCACGAATGATATCACTCTTCAGTCCATTCCATTTCTTGAGTTGTTTCACACTGCAGTGGAAGCGCTTCGCTATTCCTCCTAATGTGTCTCCGTTCTTAATCGTATAATAAGTCACGCCATTGATGCGATAGGCGCCATTGATAGAAGTCACTTTCGCTAAATCAATTTCCGCACGGCGGTTGTGAATCAAACTATCAGCTTTATGCGCGATAATACTATCTTGCTGCTCGATGAATAAACCTATCTTCTCTGTAGGTAAGCAGAGCGTGTAGTCTTTGCCGCCAGGTAAAATATCGCGTGAGTATTGTGGATTTAAGCGGCGCAGTTCATCCATGCTGATCTCGAGTTTCTCGCTCACTTGTTGTAAATGCATGCGTTGGCTGATACAGATGGTATCTGTGAGCATTGTTTTCTCGATGGGTGCTTTGCATATGCCGTGTTCATGTCCATAGTTCATCGCGTAATTGGCAGCGATGAAGATAGGCACATAATTGCGTGTCTCGCGGGGTAGGAATGGGTATATAGACCAGAAATCACGCTTACCTCCTGTGCGGCGGATAGCTTTATTCACATTTCCTCCACCGCAGTTGTATGCGGCGATAACTAAGTTCCAATCGCCATATATCTTATAGAGGTTGCTTAGGAATCGGCATGCGGCTTCTGTGGCGCGAATGGGGTCCATACGCTCATCTACTAATGAATTGATTTCTAATCCATATAGTTTGCCAGTAGCAGGCATGAACTGCCATAGACCTGCCGCGCCTACGCGGGAGCGAGCGAGAGGATTGAGTGCTGACTCGATGATAGGTAGGTATTTGAGTTCGTATGGTAACTGATACTTATTAAGAACTTCTTCGAAGAGCGGGAAATAATACTCGCTCATGCGCATCAGCCGTGCTACTTGTTTCGGGCTACGCTTTACATATCGTAATAGGAACGCGCGCACGCGCTCATTATAGGGCAATTCAATGACGCATGGCAATGCTTGTAAACGAGCCTTATAGATGGAGTCGGATAGAGTAGTGGTGTCGTGTATAACAACACAATCGGTAGTGTCTATCCATTGTAAAGCCCATTCCATAGACTTAATTTCAATATCTGTCAGATTGCTATCATTGAGAATAGCATTATAGTCAATGGTGGGGTGGATTTTATCGATGGTAAGACTATCATTCTCCTGCAAGGATAATCCTAATGTGTCGCCTTGAAGCGAGTCGCATGCAATACTATCAGTAGGCGTATTCTGTGCATAGCAGTAAAGAATACTGCACAGCGAAAATAATATGAGTGTTATCTTTTTCAAAATTGTATGGCTAATTTTAGTTCAGCACTTTTCTGCTGCTGAAGGTCGTAATAAATTTGTGGTTCTATATTAAGTGATAAATCAGGCGATATATCATAGTCAAATAATTGCGCATCTACATATGCGTCAATAAGGGAGAGTGCATATACAATGACTGTGGCTAGAATAGAGTAATCGCGGTAGCGACGGTAGATGTTTTGTTGATTTTTGAGTGTATTCATCCAAGTGTCCACACCGCCGACTCGATTTAAGTCGTATCCTTCTGGTAGCACAGCAATATAACTCTTACTGATATCTTCGCTAATCGTTCCAGCTTGTTTGTCATTGTATAGGTCCAAATAGGCATTCTTATAACTGCTATACCTATTTTGGTTGATGCTAATCGCATATCCGCACCCCATGAATGCACCATACACGATGGGTAGTTTCCAATAGGAGCCATTATATATCTGTCCTGCGCCGGGAATGACAGTACCCAACCACACGGCTTTCATCGCATCTGGTTTCTTACTTAGGTCAATCATATACTTGTATTCCTCTCCTGCATGTGTGGTGTCAGGAGTGTGGTGGATGCTATCCTGCTGTGCAAAAGCAAAAACAGGAATAGTCAGTAGTAATATGATGGTGATGCGTTTTAGCAAAGTTTATTGATGATTTGCTGTAGTTCGTTCTCGTCATTAAAAGCGATGATGATTTTATTCTCTTGAATTTTCACTGCAAAACCGCTCTTCTTGCTTATCTCCTTTTGTAAAGTGCTATAGGAATTGCTCTTAGGGGTAGCAGGTTTCTTTTCTTTCTTTTCTTCTTGAGCGAGTGCTTCTACTTTTCGGACAGATAATCCTTCGCGGAGTATACGCTGATAAAGGTCTAGCTGGCGTTCTGCAGAAGGAGCCGCAAGGATAGCGCGTGCGTGGCCCATGTCGATTTTTTTCTCTTTGATACCTACCTGTATCTCGGCAGGTAAGCGTAATAGACGCAGGTAGTTGGCTACAGTAGCGCGTTTCTTGCCTACGCGCTCTGACATACGCTCTTGTGTGAGATTGTAGTCATCCATCAATCGCTGATAAGCAAGAGCAATCTCTATTGCGTCTAAATCTTCGCGCTGGATATTCTCGATAAGTGCCCATTCCATCACCTGCTCGTCTTTGGCAGTGCGGATATATGCTGGGATTTGTTCTAATCCTGCTAACTTACTTGCGCGAAAACGACGCTCACCAGCAATAATCATATAACTGCCATCACCATTATCGCGAAGGGTAATAGGCGAGATAACGCCATGTTCGCGGATAGAATCGGCTAATTCTGCTAATGCTTCTTCGTCAAAAGTGCGACGTGGTTGGTCTGGATTGGCTATAATCTGACTTAATGCTATTTCGGAGATGGAACTACCGCCATTTGTATCTACGCGTGAGGTGTCTATTAGCGCGTCCAAACCGCGCCCAAGGCCTGTTAACTTTTTCATCGTTTATTGTATTTATTTATTAGATCGTTTGATTACTTCTTTAGCAAGAGCTATATAGTTTTGTGCTCCCTTAGAATGTGGGTCATAGTCCAAAACTGACAAACCATGAGAAGGAGCCTCGCTTAATCGTACATTAAGACTGATGACGGTATTGAAGACTAAATCGCCGAAGTGGCGCTTCACTTCTTCGTACACCTGATTGCTCAAGCGAAGACGATTGTCAAACATGGTTAATAAGAATCCTTCTATCTTCAAGTTTGGATTTAATTTAGACTTGATAATCTTTATTGTGTTGAGCAGTTTGGCAATTCCTTCTAATGCAAAAAACTCACATTGCACAGGTATAATGACACTATCGCTTGCCGTGAGGGCATTGACGGTAATCAACCCCAATGAAGGACTGCAGTCGATTAAAATGTAGTCATATTCATCGCGCACTTGTTGTAGAAGTTTTTTGAGTAGTTGTTCGCGCTGCTCCATATTTAACATCTCAATTTCTGCTCCTACTAAATCAATATGGCTTGGGATGAGACTTAGATTTTTTGTCTTTGTTTGTATGATAGCACTGTGTGGGTCAACACCATTGACGAGGCATTCGTAGATAGTGTTATCCAATTCGCGGATTTCTACTCCTAAACCTGATGAAGTGTTAGCTTGTGGGTCTGCATCTATCAGTAATACGCGCTTGCCTTGCGCAGCAAGAGCTGCAGATAGATTGATAGAAGTGGTTGTTTTACCTACACCGCCTTTTTGATTTGCTAATGAAATAATTTTGCTCATATATGTTTAATTATTGTTTCTGCGTTGATTTTTCTGCAGGCAAAATTGCCGTATTTGCAGTAATTGGTGCCATGACATGTGCATGGTCTGCAACGGATGTCATTGACTTGAATGATATCTTCTTCTTTTTGTTTCCATCCCTTAAAACCAATCATAGGATGTGTGGCGCACCAAATGCTTATAGCACGAAGGTTGACCAAACTGGATAAGTGCTGATTGGCGCTATCCATACATATCATTACATCCAATTGGCGCATCAGTTCTAATTCTTCGGATAGTTGTAATTGTCCGGCAATACTCTCTGTGTGCTGGAATACGCTTGCCCATTGGCGTAGCATTTCGCATTCTATTTCTCCTGCGCCGAAGAGAAATACGCGCGTATTAGGTTGACTACTCATCCGCTGTATGATTTCTTTTGTCACGCGGTAAGGTAGCATGTTTGAGCGGTACTTGGCGAATGGTGCGATGCCAATCCACATCCCTTCTTTCTTACCATAGCGCTGCTCAATATGCATGGCTGCAGTGGTATTGATGGGTAGGGTAGTGAATTGATTGTCAGTCTGTAACCCCGCTTCTAAGAAGGTCTCTTCGTAGCGTTGAAACTCGCTCTTTAACTCCCTTTTTGCCCCTAAGAAGCATACCGTCCATTTTGAGAAACGGCCGTATTGGATGCGTGTCACCTTCCTACCACTCATGCGCATCAAGCCATCAAATAAGCGAGTCTTGGGACTATCTTGCAAGTCAATGACAAGGTCAATCTCGTCCTTCCATTCGCGCCATAACTGCACTATTCCATGCCAGGTAATATGATTATCCACCTCTCTAAATTCTACATTGGGCATAGATGCAAACATCGCACCTAACTTCTTCTTGCTTGCAATAATGAATCGATCATCCAGATAGCGACTGCTCAAAGAGGCAATAACTGGAACTGTCATTGCCACATTGCCTAATGTCGCTAATCGGATAATCAGATATGTCATAATGTGGCTGCAATTGTTTTGATGGTTTCAAACCAAGCCTCGTCGGTGGCGAAGGTTTGTTTATTATCTTCGTCATACCATTGGGACCAACCGGCACCAAAATAGTACACTAAAGTGTCTCCCAAGGTGTATGGCTTGAGGCTAACCAAATTGCCATCTACAACACCTTGCTGCGCTGCGCCAGGAGTGATTACTGCTAAATAAGAGCGGCCTTGGGTAGTACTACCATTGTGCTCGTAGTTCATTTTCGCTGCGTTCTTATCGCTTAAAGCGTCTTCTGCATAAGAAACCAAACCACATTTCTCACACACAATGTAATTATCAATCGTATCGTGCATGTAGATACCTCCGCCCACTAATAGCGGACGCTCGAAACAATGGTTGCTATTGCTCGTGAGTACCACCTCTGCTTTGTTGAAGAGTTGTCCTGCTTGTGCGGTAATGGTGATGGATTCTTGTAGTATCTGGTCGCTTACCAACAGACTATCGTACTCCAAGCGGAATACAAGTTTATCGTTTGTTTGCTCTATTATCTCCCAACGGTCATATGCTCCACCTACATAGGTCTGTGAATCGCATACCACCACCAAACCGCCGCAACCAGCCGTGTGACCTACTTTGTAGCAATCCAGTCCCTTGCCATGATTGATATGATAGGACAAACCTAAAGCCAACTCGCGGTAATAGAAACTATCTACTATTAGTTCGGAACTGCTTTTTAACCACAGGTCCACGCCGTTGGATGGGTTTTCTGGACGAAGTGCAGGACCATACATACGGAAAGCGGCATATTCGTTTTCCCATGCGAAATCATCCTTGCGCTCGGGTACGTAACGACCATAAACGCGTTGCACTTTGGGTTGACAACTTGCTAAACTGAGCAATGCTGCGAAAATATAAATATATTTTTTCATATCAATAACTCTATGTGTTATTTTGGTTGGCGACCGATGTATGCTAAAATTCCGCCATCTACATATAATATTTGTCCGTTGACTGCGTCAGACGCTTTGGATGCAAGGAAAACAGCAGGTCCTGCTAACTCTTCTGGGTCCAACCAACGGCCAGCTGGTGTCTTGGCGCAGATGAATGAGTCAAATGGATGTTTGCTGCCGTCGGCTTGTGGCTCGCGTAATGGTGCTGTTTGTGGCGTAGCGATATAACCAGGACCTAATCCATTGCATTGAATATTATATTCGCCGTACTCAGAACAGATATTTTTTGTGAGCATTTTGAGTCCACCTTTAGCGGCTGCGTAAGCGCTCACCGTCTCGCGACCTAACTCCGACATCATAGAGCATATATTGATGATTTTTCCTTCGTGGCGTTCCATCATCTCAGGTAGAACTGCTGCGCTGGCGATGTATGGTCCTACGAGGTCGATGTCTATTACTTGTTGGAACTCAGCGCGTGTCATCTCGTGCATGGGGATGCGTTTGATGATACCTGCGTTATTCACCAATATGTCTATCTGACCTACTTCCTCGTGAATGCGCTTTACCAACTCAGCCACCGCTACTTCATCAGTCACATCGCATACATATCCTTTCACGTTCTCAATACCCTCTGCCTTGTATGCTTTGAGTGCTTGAGCAACGCCCTCTTCATGACGGGCGTTGAAGATGATGGTCTTTGCACCCGCTTGAGCATATGCTTTTGCAATAGCAAATCCAATGCCGTAACATGCGCCGGTTATCCAAGCATTCTTGCCTGCTAAACTAAATATAGATTGCATACGAATATTATTTTAAGTCTGTTATCTTACTAAAATCTTGGTCTGCGTAATCGAGGTTTTCGCCACCCATACCCCAAATAAAGGTGTAGTTGTGAGTTGCGGCAGCAGAGTGGATAGACCATTCAGGAGAGAGAACGGCTTGGTTGCCTTTCATCCATATATGGCGTGTCTCTTCTACTTCACCCATGAAGTGGCAAACGGCTTGGTCTTCTGGTACTTCGAAGTAGAAATATGCTTCCATGCGGCGGCTGTGTACATGCGCAGGCATGGTGTTCCATACACTACCAGGAGCTAATTCAGTCATACCCATTTGTAACTGGCAAGTAGGGAGCACTTGATTAACAAGCATTTTATTGATATCACGCTCATTACTCATTTCTAAACTACCTAAATGCATCACTATTGCGTCTGCTTTGCTTATTTTCTTGTCAGGGTAGGTACAATGTGCGGTAGTAGAGTTGAAGTAGAAGAGTGCTGGCTGGTTAGCGTCAAGGCTCTCGAAACGCACTTCACGGTCGCCACGACCTAAATAGAGCGCTTCTTTATAATCCAATTCGAATACTTCTTCGCCAGCAATGATACGGCCCTTTCCGCCTACGTTGAAAATACCTATCTCGCGGCGAGTGAGGAAATAAGAAGCCTTGAGTGGGTCAATAGCCTCTAATAAAAGGCTCTCGCCAACTGGCATCGCACCACCTACAACCATACGATCGTACATGGAATATACCATGTTCACCTCGTTAGCAACAAATAATTTCTCAATCAAGAAATCTTTGCGCAGACGCGCTGTGTCATAACTCTTTGCGTCAATAGGATTAGACGCGTAGCGTATCTCAAAATTAGTTTTCATACCTAATAGTTATTTAATGTTTTGTATTCTTTTACTCTTTTTAATTTCCCACATCCATGCCAAGTTAATGCTCAGGTCCATAGGGCTTGCCATGGAGAAATGGTCTGTCAGTTTGGTGCCGTAAATGCCACCAAAACTATAATTGAATCGTGCCTCTAATTGGTATAAACCAGCATTCTTTGAACGGAAATAGACGCCTAAGCCGCCCGCCACTCCCCAATCAAAAGGCTGCTCAATGGGGCGGTAGTGTGTTTTGCTGTCGTTGAGTTGTGCTCCCGTTCCGTGATTATCGAATACACAATAACCAATCTGTGGACCCAAGTTTAAAAATCCTCTGCATCGCTCATTACCGAAATTGAGGTTCATCAGTAGTGGTAGTTCTATATAATGCAGTTCGCGGCTGTATGTGCTTTCTGCTATTCCTTCCACCTCGTTGGCTGCTTGGTGTTCTCTCCAACCGCGGTGCTGATAGTTGAGTTCCACTTGTATAGCACAGCATTTATGTCCTCCATAGCGGAATACAAGTCCGCCATTTCCTCCTAAGACGCACGCTTGTGTGATAGGCGTCATGTAGGCCACAGTAGGGTTGAATAGCACAGTGCTGGCTGTCACACCGCCGTGGATACCTATGTGTATTTTAGGTGTGCGCAGGCGAGGTTGAGCATGACAAATAGTCATACACAGCAGTAATAGTAATATGGTGTAAAGTCGTTTCAAAACTTATTTAGCATTCTTAATCATTACTCGTGTGTTTGTGTTTTGCCAGCCATCTTGAGGGCCGCTATTCTCCCAAATAATCTCTGATTGTAGATAGTTAGGGGTCTGCTCTTGTTTAGTAACGATGCGGATTAGTTCACTCATCAAATCATAGCCTAATAAGTCATATCGTGGCAGCGTAGAAACATGTTCTTTGTTAAAATACTTTTTCCAAAGTTGTTCGTACGAATCCTTGTTAGTATTCTGCTCAAATACGGATGTAAAGATGATGGGTAGTCCAAGATCTTCGCGTTGCCATGAGTATTGACCAAATAGTATTATGTCATATCCCTGCTCCTTGCATTTTTCTATGTAGGAGATTAAGATATGTGCCTTGTTGTATTTGTCGGTATGCAAAACAAGGATATTCTGTTTCGTGCTATCCAGAGAGAGGAAGAGAGAGTCACTCAGAATGGACTGAATACTTGTTTTGCTATAAGGGATATGATGGGCTTTTATGTGTTTTTGCAGCTCTTGAATACTTTTTGCCAATTCGGTCTCACGGTCTTCTAATAGTACACAATGTACACTGTCCGCTTTGTTGCTTATCCAGTCTGCTATGGCTTGTGCTTTGTGGCTATCAGGTGAATTGAACTGATAAAGATAAGGGTAACCTTTTACATCAAAATCATCACTAAAAGGCAATACTAATGGTACTTGATGTGTATTAGACCATGGAATCATCTGCTCGATCTGGATGGGGTATGCCAAACCTAAAATACCATGTATGTGGTCTAATTCGTTGCTGTTGCAGAGTGCTACAACACGCCTTTCGCTACGCTCGGTGTCGTACACACGAACGCGATAAAGAGTACTGTCATTTTGTGCATTGTGCAGAGCCAATAAAGCACCCTGATAAAACTCCATCATTCGCTCCGCTTGCGCACTCTTTTTAGTTTGCTTGGATTCGAAAGGAAGCATGATAGCCAACTCTATCTTCCTGCGTCGATCAGTACTATCGTTCACCAAAAGGATACTTGAATCATTGGGTAAAATCTCAGTTTCTATACTGTCTTTCTGCGCAGTTAGAGAAGCGGATACTGGAGGGATAATAGCAGCAAGGGTAACACTATCTTGAGAAGGGAGTGCCGCTCTTTTTATTGCTTCTAAATGCTTTTTAGCAGGAATAAACAGTGTTTCTCCAAAATGCACTCCCCGCTTTTGTAATTGAGGGTTGAGACGAATAATATCTTCTTGGTTCACTTTGAAATTGAGACCTATACGATAAAGACCGATACCTTTCTCAACTTGATATGTATACACCACTTCGCCTTGAATGGTATCTAAAGGGTAGTCCTGCTCTTGTGCATGGGTAAATAGGGCAAATAGCAGGAGTAGTGCTGATATAATATACTTCTTTTTCATCTGAGTTGATATTTGCGTTTGCGTATAATAACCACTATACCGCCTGTGAGTGCCAAAAGGATGATAGGACTGATAGTGCTGACCAGTTGTACTGTGAGGCGTTCGTCATGTGCACGCTTATCATTCAGTAAGCGTAATGTGATATCTTTCTCGCGGAGGTTGATTAAACCCTCTGAATCGGTTAGCCATAGGAGGCAATTGACTATCATATCGCGGTTGCTGAACTGCATGCCGCTGTAGCGGTCATAACCCATAGGCAACGCTTGGTTTTTCTGTAGCTCGTTCACGAGAATACTTCCGCTACTAATGACTATTTGACGAGTATGGTCACTCTGTTTGCGTATTGGCTCGTCATTATGTATGCCTACTGGTTGCATTCGATGAGCATATGCACTATTGAATTGACCTTCCAATGAGACAGCCACAGGTATATGCTGGTATTTGAATTGCTCTATATCCGGATTCATGTCATTCAAATCAACCTTCCCTGGTGTAGCAGTCACTTTGCTGGCAGTGCTGGTTGCTAGCAATACGCGTTTCTCTATGCCATCTTCGCCGCCTACTGCCTCTATAGGACAGACAAATGTGCTCATCACTTGCCCTAAATTGCGGGTAATAGGACTGCCTTGACTTGTCAAAAGCAAAGGCGCATAGGTCCATGGCATAGGCTGCAGATTTGGTTGCTCTGGATCGCTGCTTACATCAACGGGGATAGGCAAACATTGTATATCTTGTACTAAGGCGGGATTGATACGAACTCCATAACGGAAAAGCATATCGGATAGGTGTAAGTCAAGAGGTATAATAGGTGTAAAACCCTCTTGTTGTAGCACCTCCTCGCTCAAACGAACACCATCAATAGCCCATAAGATAGAACCACCACGCATCAAGTATTGGTCGATGATAAACCGCTCCTGCTCACTAAAACCTGTCTGTGGCGCAATAATCAGAATAGCTTGATAGCCATCTAACAGATGTGCGTCAATCTCAAGGTTTTCATTATTATCCGTCTCGGAGTGTATTTGCCCTCTATCCACTTGGAAATAGCGGCTCAAAGCATTCATGAGGTCGTAAGTGTGCGCTTCGTCGGGCTCACCATGCCCCTCAATAATGGCTATGCGGGGGGTCTCTGTCTGTAGCAACAGGCTTAACGCCTCCATGATAACGAATTCCATTTGCTCAATGCTCGCGTTGAGATTTTCCTCTCCGCTCATGCCGAGTGTGTTCTTTAATAAAGGAATAATGGCTTTCTTCCCCTTGTAACGCAGTAGAGCGTACGGATACACGGTCGTTTGTGCTGTGCGCCCATTATGTTCACGCTCGTGAATGACGATAGGACGCATACCCAATGACTCGGGACGGAACTCCTCAGAGCCAGAAGAGAGTGGGTCATAGATAGTAAAGCGCAAATCGCTATATACATCCATTTCTTCAATAGTCTCGTGGGTCGCACGCTGGAGACGCCGGAAACCAGCATTCAAATCGCCTTGCAAATAAAGAATGAAGTCTATTGGCTCGTCTGTCGCTTCTAATAATTGGATAGATGCCTCATTCAGACTATAACGCTTGTCGTCCGTCATGTCATAACGAACGACAAGCAGATAAGCGAGCAGGTTAAGCATACCTGTGATGCTCAATGCTATAATGAGATGTCTAACCTTCATGAAATAGAAAAATAACCTGTTACTTTTTGAGTTTCTCCCAAACTTCTTGGTTCACTTTTACTTCATATTTAGCGCGGAGCTGCTTAATCCACTCTTGCTCTAAGTAATCTTGATAATCAGTGGTCACTTTACCTTTCTCGTCACTCCATACTTCTGGTGATTTGAGTTTCTTGCCTACGCATACAATGATTGGCAATTCCTCAGATGGAGAGAATTCGGTATTCTTAATCTTCAGCCCATATTTATCTACGGCAGCGTTCTTGCCTTGCTCCCACAAACCGTATTGTACTTTCACATACTGAATGCTATCTGTATTCAAACGGCGGTTAATGTAAGACTCCACGGAATCCTTCTCTGCACTCTTGATGATAGAGCGAGCGGCGCGAGCACTGCTCTCGTCCTTACATTGTAATACATAACCTTTCCAATGAACTTTCTCCCAAGGGTATTGTTTTTTATTTGCCTTGAAGAATGCCTCCAAGCCAGTAGTATCTTTGGCGGCCTTGTCCCATACCTCGCGGAGTGATACCTCAAAGAGAAGAATACCATCGTGGTACTCTTGTACGAGGTTCTTGAATTCAGGATATTTATCTTCCAGATGTGCGTCTGCGTATGCTTTTACTTCTGCGTCGGTCATAGAAGCATCCAAGTTGTACTCAGCGCGGGTCTTACGCACAAAACTCTTATCTGCCTCCATTACGCGCTCGTCGCGTTGTACTTGGCGTAGCACTTGTTGACGCATAGAGTCCAAAGGTAGGATACCTCTTTCACCTTCTTTGTAAATGATATGCCAACCGTAAGCGGTCTGGAAGGGAGCACTAATCTCACCATCTTTCAAACCAAAAGCGGTATCCTCAAATGGCTTAACCATCATACCTTTGCCAAACCAACCTAACTCGCCACCGCGTGTACTGCTGCCACGATCCTCTGACTCTATCTTAGCTACCTCTGCAAAATTATCTTTGGTTACAATCTTAGCAATAGAGTCAATCAGAGCTTTCTGCTTAGCAGCGATACTGTCGGTCTGTGCGCCCTCGCCACGAGGAACCATCTTCATGATATGACTGGCTTTCACTTCTACATGGTCGCGCTCCTCTTCTAGCAATACGATATGCCATCCGTACGCAGTGCGGAATGGAGCACTTATCTGACCTACTGCTGTGCCAT
>JAZNQB010000052.1:0-3653 GCA_045589995.1 Paludibacteraceae bacterium | reverse complement strand
CGCGTTGAGGGTTCGACCTATTCTTATTTAACTGATGAAGGCGAAGGCGCAATTATTAGGACCTTTGATGCCAATACCTTGTCCTTCTCGGTAGAAAAACTGCCGGAAGGTTTCCCTTCTTGGAATGAAGCTTATGATGAGGAGGGAAACGCCTATTCGTTTGAGACAGAGAAACAAACCGACATGAGTTATGTGATTGTCTATAACCTGCCGACTCGAACGGCTACGCGTCACGACATCGACCGCAGCGAAGTGCCGCAATATAATGTTATAAAAGTCATAGGCTTCGATAGAAGTATGAAAGCTATGATCGAAGAAGCCATTCTGCCCGATGGTTCTACCGTTTCGCTCATTACATACATGACCGGCGAGAATGCGTTCAAGACGGTTGTCATGGGCACCGAAGCCAGCGGAACAGCTGTCGTAGCAACTATCGTTCAGCTCAATTAAATATAAGCCTAACCCCATCCCTTCCTTAAAAGGAAGGGAGAAAAGATTAAATATTATGAAACGTAATTTATTATTTGCTTTTGCAGTTATAGTGGCTGCAATAGGTATGACCTCCTGCGAAGGCGGAGGAGGTGGCAAAGTCCATAATATTGAGTTCAAGCGAATGCATTTGGACGGAGTGAAAGCTTTGGCTCTCGCTTCCGATGGTTCCGACGAGCAGAAAGCCCCACGGCGTGTGCATACCGCAGAAGGAGATGGAGAAATAACCTACGAAACCCATCAACCTGTTTATTCCGTTTCCGAGGATGGCACACTCGTGGAAATAACCTATACCATCGAAGCAAGAGGAAATGGTGAAGTGGTCGATATGGTCAAAGCTAAAATGCGCCTCGTAATGGAAAGGCAAAGCCCGTGTCTATAAAGCCGGTGACACTACCGCCGGACAAGTCATCTCCGTCATGGTGAGACTGAATTAAGCCATAACATATTTACGCTGCCTACCTCCGCCCACAAAACATAGAATTTTATTCTATTTAGCAAAAAAAATGCCCAAAAACTTGCGTATGTCAAAAATTTGTTGTACCTTTGCACGCTTTTTCGCGTCATGCGCTCATATAGGAGCATAGGCACGAGAACATATTATTAACATTTATTATTAACTAAATTCATTTACTACAATGGTAAATCATTATGAAACCGCTTTCGTCTTGACACCCATTTTGTCTGAACCACAGGCGAAGGAAGCGGTAGAGAAATTCGAGAACCTTCTCACACAGCATGGCGGTACCATCCTGAATCGTGAGGAGTGGGGCTTAAAGCAACTCGCTTACCCTATCCAAGGTAAAAATTCTGGCTTCTATGTAATCCTTCAATTCGATGCAGAGCCAGCAGTTATCGCTACTCTCGAGACTGAGTTCCGTCGTGACGAGCGCATCATCCGTTTCCTCACTACCCGTCTTGACAAGTACGCATTTGAGTACGCAGAAAAGCGTCGTAACCACTTTAAAAAGGAGGAGGCTTAATTATGGCACAGAATGATGACATCCGCTACCTGACCCCACAAAAGACGGATCAGAAGAAGAAAAAGTATTGCCGTTTCAAAAAGAGCGGTATCAAGTACATCGATTACAAGGATCCTGAGTTCCTCAAGAAGTTCCTCAACGAGCAAGGTAAAATCTTACCACGCCGCATCACCGGTACTTCACTCAAGTTCCAACGCAAAGTAGCTCAGGCTGTGAAGAAAGCACGCCACCTCGCTTTGCTTCCATATGTAACCGATATGATGAAGTAATCAAGATTTACGAGAAAAGATAGTAATTAACCCATTTAAGTAAGAAAGGAAAAAACATGGAAGTAATTCTTATTCAAGATCTTGCAAATCTCGGTTTCAAGAACGATATAGTAAAAGTAAAAGACGGTTATGGTCGCAACTACTTGCTCCCACAAAAGATAGCTATCATCGCTAACGAGAGCAACCGTAAGCAACTCGCAGAGAACCTCAAACAACAAGCACACAAGGCTGCTAAATTGCTCGCAGACGCACAAGCACTCGAAGCTAAATTGGCAGAGACTGTAGTAGAGGTAAAGGTAAAAGCAAACGAAGATGGCAAAATCTTTGGTACAGTTACCACTACAGCCATCTCTGAGGCTTTGGCAGCACAAGAGATCAATATCGACAAGAAAGTGATCACTATCGCAGAACCTATCAAGGTTATCGGCGAGCACACTGCACAAGCACGCCTTCACAGAGAGGTAAAAGCAGATATCAAACTGAATGTTGTTGCTGCTGAATAATCAACTAGAGTATTAATTAACTACAGAAAAATCACAGATTTTTATGAAAAAAGGAATTCATCCAGAAAACTACCGCGTTGTAGTATTCAAAGATATGTCTGATGGTACTCAGTTCTTCAGCCGCTCAACCGCTGCTACTAAGGACACCATCGAGATTGACGGAGTACAATACCCACTCATCAAATTGGAGATTTCAAATACCAGTCACCCATTCTACACTGGTAAATCTAAATTGGTGGATACCGCTGGTCGTGTTGATAAGTTCATGTCACGCTACGGTAATCGTAACCGCAAGTAATATTGCGAACAAGAAGGGCGGACGCAAGTCTGCCCTTTTTGTTTCCACACCCCACATCTAACATCTAACATACAACATCTAACACTCCCCCCATGCCAACATTGTGGAAAACATTCATTAAGAATACAGGCATTTCTATTGCCCTATTCGCTGCACTCCTAATCTTATTAGGAGCAGCGGAATATATATGGCCTACTCTCACCCTACTCCAATGGCATAATGCCGCTTGGTGCGTGGGCATACCCGCAAGCATCATCGGTGTGGCATACATTCTCACCATCCGAGACCCCAAAAACTATACAGGCTTCTACGCAGGAATAGTCATGTCCTTCCTACTCGGAATACAATTCCTATTGCAGCAACAATACGATAGTTGCATTCTCTATTTCTGCGTATTCATACCATTCCAAATAAAATCCATCGTAGAGTGGAAGAAACCACAGCCACAAACCACCCAAACCTTCGCACCTCAATTCCTCAGCACCAAAGCAATGATAAGCACACTATGCCTAACCATCGCTATTGTCATCGCTGACTACCTATTGGCTACATTCCTATTCCAGCATAATACACTACTCGATAATATAGCCACCAAGACACTCAATGGACTGCTCATCGCTTCGTCCATCATGGCGAATTATTGGCTCATCTACCGCAAAAACGACGCATGGATATACTGGGTGCTATACAGCATAGCAGGCATCGGTTTATTCATCGCACTCAATAATATATTCTCCATCGTGCTTTTCTGCTTCTTCCTATTCATCAATGGAGCCGCTGGCATCGCATGGTTTAGAAATACACCCACCGAAAACATGGGTTGGCTCGCACGCACACGCAATATAAATAAGGAGTAACTCACTACTCACTACTTGATAAATAATTTTATTTATGTTTATCGCCGATGGACAGCATAGTGAGGAATATAGCAGCATTGCCGTTTTTGAAGTGAACAAAGTGAACGCTTTTTTGTAAGTGAGTAAAACGAACGCGTTTTTGTGAGGCGGATGATAATAAGAAACAACTGCGTAGAAAAATTTATCTGTGTTTATGGCTGGCGGTTGAGAATTTGTAATTAAGCAGCTAATCGCTGCGCGGGTTTGAATAGTAG
>JAZNQB010000051.1:0-15981 GCA_045589995.1 Paludibacteraceae bacterium | reverse complement strand
ATCATGCGCGCACTCACTACTAAGAAAGAGCGTGCAATCAAGATGGGACAGTTGCGTCAAGTAAGCAAAACTGAGAAGATTGTATTCCCAATCATCATCACAGCTATCGTAGCACTTATATTACCAGACGCTGCGCCATTGATTGGTTGCTTGATGCTCGGTAACTTGATGAAAGAGTGTGGAGTAGTGGATCGCTTGAGCAAAACAGCACAAAACGAGCTGATGAATATCGTAGTTATCTTCCTCGGTTTGTCTGTGGGCGCAACTGCAACTGCTGCAAGCTTCCTTAATCTAAAGACACTCATGATCTTATCTATGGGTATCATAGCCTTTGGTATGGGTAGTGCAGGTGGCGTATTGCTCGCTAAGTTCATGAACCTCTTCCTCAAAGAGAAAATCAACCCACTCATCGGTTCAGCAGGTGTTTCTGCTGTACCTATGGCAGCGCGTGTTAGCCAGACGGTTGGACAAGAAGAGAATCCTTCTAACTTCTTGCTCATGCATGCTATGGGACCAAATGTGGCAGGTGTCATCGGTTCGGCTGTCGCAGCGGGTGTATTGCTTACTATGCTCGGATAAGCATTAAAATTGATTTAAATGAATAATCGTAAGATTGGAACAATAGTACTGATAATAGCCATGTTTTGCGTGGCTATTTCAGTATTATTCACCAATAATCTGGCTCGACAGTTAGAGCAAGAGGAACGCAAGAACATGGCTATATGGGCTGAAGCTACACGCCAACTCATTTTTGCTGATAATAATGCAGATATCGATTTTGTATCATCCATCATAGAGGGAAATACTACGATCCCAGTCTATATCTGTGATGCAGAAGGGAATATACTGGCAAGTAGAAATGTACCTACTACAAATACTACCACACTTGTGCCTGAAGACCATCATGGACCAATAGAACTGCAAATAGCAGAGAATAATACACAGTACATCTATTGGGATGATAGCAGTTTGCTTACCAGTTTGCACTATGTGCCATATGCACAGTTTGCACTTATCTTTATCTTTATTGCCATTGCCGTAGGAATGATGTTTACTGCCCAACGAAGCGAGAAAGATAGACTATGGGTGGGACTGAGCAAAGAAACAGCACACCAGTTAGGCACGCCTATCTCTTCATTAAATGCGTGGCAACAAATACTTATGGATAAATATCCAGAAGATACCTATGTGCCCCAAATGAAAAAAGATATTGATCGGTTACAGATTATAGCCGATAGGTTTCAAAAGATAGGAAGCGAAACTGAACTGAACGAAATGGATTTTATTCCTGTTATTGAGGAGGCGATCGCCTATATACGCGTGCGCACAAGCAGTAAAATCACTATTGATGACTCAGCTATCAAAGGCGTCAAGCGTATTGTGGCACTGAATGCACCACTCATGCAATGGGTAATAGAGAATATACTCAAAAATGCATTGGATGCTATTCAGAACGAAGGTAAAATCACGATCACTATCTGCGAAAACGAACATGATGTGATGCTTGATATTAGCGATAATGGTAAAGGAATGGATGGCAAAACACAACGACACATCTTCGATGCGGGATATACAACCAAAGAAAGAGGATGGGGATTGGGATTACCGCTTGCCAAGCGTATCGTTGAGCAATACCATGGAGGCAAACTCCTGCTCAAGCACTCGCAGCAAGGAGTCGGTTCGACCTTCCGAATCGTCATCAAAAAGCCCGAAAATAGTTGAGCCACTTCCACTCATACAAGCATATAGAGCGTTTGCGTCCTGCAAGCGCTTTTTTATTGCCGCAAGAGAAGGATGAAGCGGAAAAACAGTCTGCTCAAAATCATTTATAAAGATAGAAGGGTAGGAAGTAAGTAGTTCCTTGAGATAAGAATTTGACTGCAGCTTCTCAAGAATAGCATTAGCTACCTCCGGATGACGAATAATGCCGCTATAAGCCTCTCTTGTAGAGACACCTTCATTAGGCTTAACCATAAGAATACGCAAACCACGCATATCAAAATCGATAGGTAGCAACTCGTCGCCGATACCGCTTGCGTAGCATGGCGTATTGTATATAAAAAACGGACAATCAGCACCCAAAGAACGCACTTCAGTTGCTAATTGTTCTTGGCTCAAACCTAACGCAAATAACTCATTAAGCGCAATAGCCATGTGTGCTGCATCGCTACTACCGCCACCTAAACCCGCACCAAAAGGAATATTCTTCTTAAAACGAATAGACACAGCACCTATACGCGGATATCGCGCAGCCATTTGACGATAGCAACGGATAATCAAATTATCTTCGTCATTACAATCTACCACAATCCCTTCTTGGATAAAATAGAATGTATCTGATATATTGACTTCCAATTCATCATGCAGACCATAAATAGGTACGAAGATGGTCTCTATATTGTGATAACCATCTTCGCGCTTATTCAGCACCCGTAAACCTATATTTATCTTGCAATTAGGGTAGAGTAGCATATTATACAGTATCCATAAAGGAACGCTGAACTTTGTTAAAGACAACAATTCCAATACTCAAAAGAATACTCATGAATACGAAACTATAACCGAGCATCCACCAATCATGCTGTCCGACACCTAAAAATCCATATTTGAAGAACTCAACGATACCGGTTAGCGGATTGAGTTTCATCACAAATAAAATTTTCTCATTGGTAATGGTAGATAGCGGATAAATGACAGGTGTGGCGTACATCCAAAGACTTACAAAGAAACCTAATAACAACTGTAAATCACGGTATTTAGTGGTCATACTGGAGAATAAAATACCAAATCCTAATGCCAATCCAGCTAACATCGCCACTAATACAGGGAATAACAATGCATACCAGTTCGGGCATATATGCACATCGGTAAAGAGCACATAATAAAGATAGACACATAGGAATAGACCAAACTGAATACCAAAGCGCACAAGATTGCTGATCACATCACTTAATGGCGTCACTAAGCGTGGAAAATACACCTTGCCAAATATACCCGCATTGGAAACGAAGGTATTACTCGTCTTATTAAGACAATCAGCAAAATACTGCCAAAAACTGATACCAGCCAAGTAGAATAATGGCTGTGGCAAACCATCTGTAGAGATCTTGGCAATACCACCAAATACAACCATATACATCACGGTCGTCATTACTGGTTGAATCAGATACCATAATGGTCCAAGAACAGTTTGCTTGTATTGTGTAATGATATTACGCTTAACAAAAAGCAACATTAAATCGCGATAACGCCATATCTCCTTAAAATCTATGCTGAGCAATTTATTTTTGGGTTTTATGACGGTCGTCCATTCTTGTTCAACTTGCTTCATTTCTTCCATATATCTAAATTCTAAAATATTAAATACAAAATCGACTGCAAAGGTAGTTATTTTTACGCACATACGCAAACTTTTGAGAAAATAAACTAATATTTTTATCTACTGCTTGCATATATCATAAAAATATTGTACCTTTGCACTATATTTTGTAAAATAGTTCGTAAGGTTATAACCATGATTATGTAAAATAACATATATGGCAAAGAAGAAAAATATACAATTAAGCAAAGAGGAAATTGAGAACAGTCCACATTTCGTGCTCCCTATTCGCAATACGGTAATCTTTCCGGGTGTGCTTATTCCTGTGACGATTGCGCGCAAGAATAGTATTGAGCTTGTTAATTTTGCTTTTGAGAAAAAGCGACACCTTGTTGTACTGACGCAGAAAGACAGTTCTGTTAATGAACCTACTTTCAACGACTTATATCCAATAGGTTGTTTGATTTCAGTACATCAGTTATTACCTACACCAGGAGATGATGATACGCTTATTGCTATTATTGAAGCGCATATGCGCGTGAAAGCATTTGATTATACAGATAAACAAGATACACCGAGCGAGCATATTATTGTAGGTGTTTCTATCTTTGATGAAGACTTGCCACTGACCAGCGATAAGCGTTTTATGGCCACGCATGACTCGATAAGAGAATTAGCTTTGCGCTTATTGAGTAATCGTGAAAACCCGCCTGCTGATTTGCTCATGACGCTCCGTTCGTTAGATAATGCGCCGTCATTGGTGAATTATGTTTGCTCTGTATATGATTATCCTTCGGATAGAAAGCAAGAGTTGCTTGCTATCACTTCTGTCGCAGAGCGTGCCACGGAGATATTGACGATACTGGAGCGTGATAAAGAAATGGCTGATATCAAAGCCGATATTCGTCGTCGTACGCATGAGGCTATGGATAAGCAGCAGCGTGAGTATTTCTTGCAGCAAGAGATTGAAACCATTAAGCAAGATTTAGGTGACACCAGTGCGGCTACTATCCGCGACCTTAAGCAAAGAGCTGCGCAAAAGAAATGGTCTGAAGAAACAAATAAGATATTCCATAAGGAAGTACAGCGTTTGGAGCGTATATCAGTACATGCGCCAGACTACTCTACCCAATTGAATTATTTGGAGACTTTATTGGAACTTCCATGGGGCATTTATTCAGAAGATAACTACGATCTTGTTCACGCCAAAGAGATTCTCGATCGTGATCATTATGGATTAGAAAAAGTGAAGGAGCGTATTGTCGAATACATTGCTGTGCAACGACAACTGTCTCTTCGCGATGATAGGGACAAGAAAAATCATCCAGTCAAGTCCCCTATCCTATGTCTTTACGGTCCTCCGGGAGTGGGAAAAACGAGTCTTGGAAAAAGCGTAGCGGAGGCATTAGGACGCAAGTATGCGCGTATCTCATTAGGCGGATTGCATGATGAGGCGGAAATACGCGGACATAGACGCACATATATCGGTGCGCTGCCTGGACGAATAATTGATAATATCAAGAAATGCCAAACAAGCAATCCGGTATTCGTGCTCGACGAGATTGATAAGATAGGTGCTGATTACAAGGGTGACCCTACTTCGGCATTATTGGAGGTGCTTGACCCGGAGCAAAACACCACTTTCCATGATAATTTCTTAGATGTGGATTATGACTTGAGTCATGTGCTTTTTATTGCAACAGCTAATAGTTTGGATACTATTCCGCGTCCACTACTCGACCGTATGGAGTTGATTGAGATGACGGGTTATTTACAAGAAGAGAAAGAAGAGATAGCCAAGCGTCATCTTTTGCCCAAGGCGTTGGTTAATCATGGTCTCAAAGCGAATCAGTTGCGATTACGCAAGGAGGTTATATCGCGTATTATAGATGATTACACGCGTGAGTCGGGTGTGCGTAATTTAGAGCGACAGATAAATGCTATTTGCCGAAAGGTGGATACCAAATTGGCATTAGGAGAAGAATATAATGTAAGTATCACTTTGGAGGATGTATGTGTTTATTTAGGACAACCGCGTTATAGCAGAGATATTTGGGAAACGAACAAATATGTAGGTGTAGTAACGGGTTTGGCATGGACACAAGTAGGTGGTGAAATCTTATTTATTGAAACGAGTCTATCTTCAGCTAAGACTCCCACGCTCACTCTGACTGGTAATTTAGGTGATGTCATGAAGGAGTCTGCTACTTTGGCTTTAGGCTATGTCAAAGCGCATGCAGCTCAGTTGGGCATCAATCCAGAGGAGTTTGAGACTAAATCAGTCCATATCCATGTGCCAGAGGGTGCTATTCCTAAGGATGGTCCGAGTGCGGGTATCACGATGACGACGGCATTGGTGAGTGCTTTCACCGGTCGATTGGTCAAACCGCGTATTGCGATGACGGGTGAGATGACGCTTCGTGGTAAGGTATTGCCTATTGGTGGAGTAAAAGAGAAACTGCTCGCAGCTAAACGAGCAGGTATCACAGATATTATTCTTTGTGAGGAGAATAGAAAAGATGTCTCAGAGATAGCAGATCAATACCTCAAGGGCTTGAATTTGCATTTCGTACACGATATTAGTGAAGTCTTATCTTGCGCTTTGGAGCCACTCACTACTTACTACTCAATACTCAATACTAACTAAACTCCTGATAGGTGCCGTCGGTATAATAGACAACGATATTTTTTATTTCTTTAGAAGGAGCTGCAATCACTTGTGGCTCCTCTTTTTTTGTAGGTATTTCTATTGGTTTGGTTCCCGCAGGAGGCAGTTTATCGAATAATTGTGGTTCGTATCCTGGTACGGTACGCCACATTTCGCCATTTCCTAAGATTAGCCATTCAGGATTGAGTGTAGGATAGCGTGACATGATGCGTTTCATCACATCCAGACTTGGGTTATTTCTTCCTGACATCATATTACTGATGGTAGCGGGTTGTACATGTATTTGTTCTGAAAACTGCCTTGCTGACAGTCCAAGTGCTTTCATCACTTGTTCTATTCTCTCTCTCTCGTTCATAGGACGAATAAATAATGAATAATGAATAATGATTAATGAGTTAGCGATTAGGGATTAGCATTGCCGTTTTGAAGCGCAACGCTTTTTTGTGAGCGTAAGCGTGTTTTTTATATTTATATTTTGTTTATTTTCTCGGGAGGACTGCTAGTCCATTTGCCGAACGCGACTGCAAAGGTACAAAAAAATATCGAAATACACAAATATGTTCACACATTTTTGTAAAACAATAATAAACATTTGCAAATACTATGTATTTTATATGTATTAACTTTTGTGAATTATATATTTAGTACTGTCTTGTATGATCTCGTTGTATGTCTATTCTGTGGAGAGATGGGTGTAATAGCCAGTAATATACTAAAGTGATTCATTGTGTAAACTGCTTAATATACACATTTATAGTATATTGCAATATATTACTTTAGTGCAACATGACTATTAGTGCTATATTTCGTGTTGTTGTGGAACATTATTATATTGTTACATTAAGTAATTCGCATAAATGCTGATATATAGCAAGTTATGTATTATTGTGTATTGTGATTTTATTAGGTATTGGATATGCTTTTCTCTTGTGTTGTACAAGTATGCTCTCTCTCCTACTCTACTTGAGTTGGTCTGTTTGTTTTGAGAATGGATCTGTATTTTTTGTGTATTTTATTTACATTTATGCATGTTGCATTTGTGAATATAAATTGCGCTTTTTGTATTCACATTTGTAATCAATTAATTTCTGATTTTTGCGATTAAATTTTTGCCTATATGGATAATTTTCTATACCTTTGCACCCGCTTAAGCTAAGGCTCGTGTGAGTCGCTGCCCCGCAGCTCCTATAACACTCCGCCTTGCTCTACGCTCTCCCGACGAATTAAAAATTCGTCGGGGGCCCCTAAAAGGGAATGAAAGGTTGCAGTCCTCCCGATAAAAAAATAACTTTAAAACCTACTTAATTATGCAAGACAAGTTTTTACATCTACTCTACCAGACGCAGGAAATAGCTTGGCGTTTGTTTACTGAGAAAGAACAGTCATCCTCTCAGAGTGCGAATTTTTACACGGGTGCTCATTGCGGAACTTATAGCCGCTTGCACACTAAACAAGAAAACATCCTATTCCATTAAACCTATTACCAACCTTAACTACATTACCCTAACCTTAACTAACAAAAAAGAAGCGACCACTCGCTTCTTTTTCTTTCTTGTTAGTTGGCTTCTGTTATTTATTACTTTTTCTTGTTGTAGTATTTCTTTCTCCATTCCTCATCTTCCCTATTCCACTTTCTGATGAGCAGCCACATGATAAGGCAGAATATTGCGACACAGGCACAACAGAGACCTCGTCGGAAGTGGCTTGCAACATGCTGAAAAACCTCGTTCTTCAAGGGAGTTGCCGCACTTCTTAGCCCTAAGGGCACGAACTATATTAAAAAAAGTTATAAAAAGTTAATTTTTAAGCAAAAGATGATACATATCCATCTATATAAGGTCGATTGTTTGTAACAACAGCGAACGCTTGGCGAATCAGTTTGTTAGCTATTGCAATGATGGCACCTTTGCCCGATTTTCCTTTAGCACGCAAGCGTTCGTAAGTTTCTTTGCAAGCTGTATTGCACCTTAAAGATGCACAAGCTGCTATATACAATTGGCTTCGTAGATATGTATCTCCATTGCGATTGATGTGACCTTTGACATTGATTGACGTTCCGGATTGCTGATAAGTGGGACAAAGCCCAAGGAATCTGGATATTTGCTTAGCACTGCTAAAATAGGTAAATCCTCCAGTAGCTGTAATAAGCGCAGACGCGATAGTATTGCTAATCCCTTTAATGGATGTAAGTAACATCATTTGGCGATTAAACTCCTTGTTTGAGAGATTTGTTATCTCCTCTTCCATTTTTGAGATCTGTTTACGCAGGAAGCTAATCGTCTTCTCTACAGTTACTTTACTTGTTGGATCCTGCTTAGGCAAGGCTGAAAGTGCATGTTGCAGATTAAGGGTAGCAGTTAATTGCTTCTTTAGTTGCCGCAGAACTGTGCGCTTCTGCTTGAGCAGAATAATACTCTCTGATGGTATCTTGTATGGTGAAGGATTCATTTTCTCTCCATACAAAGCAATCAGTTTGGCATCTATCTCATCTGTCTTAGTAGTGGATAACATTGCACGAGCAAAATGCTTAATTTTCTGCGGGTTCTCCATGCTAACAGTAATATTAGCTTGCTGAAGCAGATAAAGGAGAAGCATACTGTAGTTGCCAGTTGCCTCCATTACACAGTGACTTTCCTTCGGAAGCGAAGAAATAAATTTTCGCACACCACTAGTGGTGTTAGGGAAAGACTTTGTAGTGTAACCACTCTTTGTAGGATAAGCTGCTACGAACGAATCCTTGCTAACGTCAATACCAATGTAAGTCATAATCGTCATTTAATTATATGCATTGATTGAACACCTGATACATCTGAACACTATCGTTGCAAATACGGGGTCAAAAGCCCAATGAACTATCCAGCTTTGGATGTATAATGTATGGGGACGGAACGTGCCCTACAGTGTCAAGACACAAACGATTACGCTGTCTTATTCCATACATAGATGTTAAATCGAGTGCAAAGATACAAAAAATAATTTAAATATACAACGATTATTTCTTGATTTGGTTATTTGATCTCCTATGGAGATATTTATTGTGACAGTCTTTAGGACAAGGGCAATCTATGTGATTATGTGGACAATGGGTCATAGTGGTATTTTCTTTCTTGCACGATCGTGCAAAGGTACAACTTTTTATGAATTGAGCAAATTTTTTGGAGTATAATCCGAAAATTTATATTATTTTTTGGAATACAATCCACAAAATCCATTTTTTTTGTTGTTTATGTTTTTCAGTCTGCGGCAGTATGTGCAAATTTTGCACTAACTGAATCTTGCTGTAATTCTCCTGTTTCAAAGATGTTCTTCATTATTCTTTTTCTTGTTGTAGTATTTCTTATCAAACCATTTTAAGAGCAGCCGATGAGTGATGCCGCTAATATTTTATCTTAAAATAGTCTAATATTGCCTTGTATTCGTCTTGTGCGGTGAGACAAGTGTCTGTCAAGTAGCCGTTTGTTTGTCCCCAATTCTGAATACCACGATAGTAGAAAAGACGTAGTTTCTCGGTAATGATAAAGGGTACGATAGATGCCTGCAAACATTGCCAGAACAACAGCAAGCGACCAACACGGCCGTTTCCGTCTTGGAAAGGGTGAATGCGCTCAAGCTGCACATGGAAATCAAGAATATCCTCAAACTCGATGGATTTATGTTGGTTATATTCCGCAAGCAGTTCTTTCATACGTTTGTGCACGTTTTCCGGCTGAACTGTTTCTTCTCCTCCCACCTCATTAGCAAGGCGCTTGTAATCCCCCACTGCAAACCATGACTTTTGGCTATCGGAAGTGTTGGATTTGAGGAGCATATGCAGTTGCTTGATATGTGCTTCAGTGATTTTGTCCGTTGCATGATCAATGATATAATCCACGCAGCGGAAATGGTTCACTGTTTCGATGATATCATCAATGCGCGTATTCTCGGTGGTTACGCCAAGGGTGTTTGTCTCGAAGATATAACGTGTTTGCTCTTTGGTGAGCCGAGAGCCTTCTATATGGTTGGAGTTGTAAGTAAGATCAATCTGCGTGCGGTGATAAATACCACCTTTTAGTTTCGATTCTTTTTCTTCGCGCAGTCGCACCAGCAAAGGCGATAAGTGCTTCTTACCTTTATGAGGTAGTTCTGCATCAGCAGGGATATTCCATGTTTTGCCAGTTAGAAACGCGCCTTGTATCTTTCCGGTAGCACAATAATTGCGCACGGTACGCTCGCTGATGCCATACTTTTGAGCGAATTGAGTAACTGAGATAAAATCCATATCGGCAAAAGTTTTAATCAAAATCGCTGCAAAGGTACTAAAATTTTCCGATACCGGCAAGAATATTAGGATTTTTCTATCAGATTTATTTCATTTTCGTTCAAATCGTATAGTTTATATACCAATTGGTCGATTGCTTTTTCCTCCGCGGAGGTATCGGCTTGGGTGTTTTTCTAATTCGGCGAGGGTTATTGTTTGTATTTTAGTAACCAATTAATAGTATTCCTTTTAATGGAAGTTGCAATCTATGTGATTATGTGGACAGGGCATGGTAGTTATCCTTTCTTGCACGATTTCGTGCAAAGGTACAAAAAAAATCTGAGATATGCAAGTACTATCGAAAGTATTTACTATTTACCCCATTTTCTTATGATTAGCCATGTGATAATGCCGAATAGTGCGACACAGGCTAGGAATACGAGCCATACTAATCCCATGGTGCATTCCACGAGCAACACATCACAGAACATAGCAGTAATGAACCACACAGCCAAGAAAAGTCCACCAATAGTGATTAGTATATAGATTAATGATTCCATGTTTTTGTTTTTTTGGGAGGGGTATTCCGTTTTTTTGTTTGTTTTTGGGTTGTTCTTTCTTCGTAGTCTAGTTTCCACAAGAGCTTTCTTATGTGCGATTTCAGATTCTCTCTCGTTTATTCTATCATATAAAACATAATGTATATATGCTTCTTGCCCCTCATGCACAAATATATAAACCGACACTACGGATGGTTCTAAATCAATGTGCTGCCATAGTATCTAAAATTTAGTCATCGGACAAACCATACATGTCTTCTTCTCTCCGCCCCCATATCAATTTTGGAATCTCGCCTTCTTTTGGAAGATGAGCAAATATTTCTTGCAAATCAGAAATCTTAACATCATCTCCTTCTTCTCGCTGCACAGATAATCCTAGGGCAGTAGAAAGAATAGGAGCCAAAGACAAAACTTCACTTGCTTCGTCTAAGAAGAAACCATTCCAAATCCGCTTATCCATTCGTCTAACATCGGTGAACTGGTGTACTTTTTGACAAAGGAAGTTATATGTGGAGCCACCACCGCTATACACTACAATTCTGTTTTCCAAAGCATTATAGATGGCTGTCTTTGCCAGATCCACCTTGTCAAAAGCTTTGAGTATTTCCTTAATGATTTCTTTACAAGCGCCACGGACTCCATTGAGCATAGAGTCAATAGCAACTGCACGTTCTCTTTCTGGAATATCATATAACGAGTTTTGCTTCCAAATATCAAGATGCTCTGTAGAAGACTCCACAATATAGTTAATTCCTTTGTCAATGGAGGTGTATCCATATATGTGAGGAGAGTCATTCTCATCGATATTAAAAAGTGAGATATCTGTAGTACCACCACCAATATCCACGACAAAACTAATGCCTTTTTCAATCTGTTTCTTTGCCGTCACCGTAACCAAATTGGCATATGCTTCCGGAAGAGCTACGATACCATACTCTTGAATTTTCTCGTTTATTGGTGTGACAATTTGCGTTAACTCCGTCAACTCTTGATAAGTAGTTAACAGAAACGCATCTTTATCTCCGTTAAAAACATCCTCTACCAAATGATATGCAGATAAAATCAAGCGGTATGCATGATTTCTCCGAACGAGAAGTCTTCTCGCATCAGTTGGAAACCCAAATTGGATACTGAAATTCTGCCCATATTCCGCTTCCAGATCAAAAAGAATGCTCGCAATATACCAAATGGAAAGTAAGTCTTTATCTATGCTATAGTTCCAACGAACAGCATTAGAGAAAGTGGCTTGCTTGAAATATCGGAAGATTGCAGGAACTTTGTGAGTCTTTTTACACTCCCATTCCTTATGCTCTGCCTCATATTTAAGCATGGTTTGTTCATATAAAGCTGACTCTTGCTCAAATTTAGTTTGAGCCTTGTCGTGCTTAATTTTCCATAGATGCAAATCTTGATCGTAGTCCAACTGTGCTTCCTTACATGCTTTTTCCCATTCTTGCTCTTGCGAGCTCTTTCCTCCGGTCAAAGACTTTAGTACATCCTTCCAATCTTGTTTTGCCGGTCTGGGTTTCTCTGGTAACTTCAGTTTCGGTTTGGGTTCAGTAAATTCCATGACAGGCTTAGTGATGGTGGGCATCGGCGGTTCCGCACCTGCATCAATATTGATTTCCCCAACGCAAGATTTATCAACATAACCATACGTCAAAGTATCATCATTGTTTATCTGTACAACTGAAGGAAGAGTATACGATTCGCCATCTGGCGTCTTGAATTTCCAGAACTTATAAACTGGACGGTTCGGATCAGAACGGTCTTCTATGCATATCTTTGTTTGGTGTGTTCCAAAGTCAAATCCAACTACCATATTTACTTGATATTGATAAGGTTAATAGAAACAAGGCTATAGCTCACATTAAGTTCAAAATCACGCATCAACACCGCTCGTTTTTCTTGATATTCTTGCTCGACATTCAACATACGAGTCTCTGTCGCCTTAATACGTTGCTCGGCATTTTTTCTTTCTTCCTCAGACCATGCGTATTCCAAAGCATTTTGTGCACGTTTCAATTGATTTTCCAAACGAGCCATTTCTTGGAATTGATGGAATTTCTCTAATTGTAACAACTTAATATTTTGTTGGCTTCGTAGATTTACCTCTAAATCTTTCTTCCGCTCTTGTGCATAATAGGAAACATCTTCTAATAATGCATATTTCAAGTTTTCAATATCCATGTCGCTATAGTCTGGTAGATCGCCAACATTCCTATAACTACCATATACTTGACTTTGACCAAGAACCTTGAAAACAATATTTTCATCAGTAACGACAGTATCATTTTTCCAATCGTACAAGATTGGGTATTGGGTGGTCGTTTCTTTCACAGCTCCTTGAACCACATAACTTGTTTCAATAGAATATATTGCCAAGAAATAAGATGGTTCATCCAGTTGCTCCGGCAGATATTTTTTTTCTATATCGAATACAAAAGTAATATCACTCGGATTCCTATCCTCATTAAAAAACTGCAGAGCTGCTTGAATTATCGGATGATGGATGTTGACAAAGATAATCTCTGGATTTTCATAAGCGATCTCTTGTTTAAAGGTCAGGAGGATATCAGATTTATCCATCGTCTTCGTCTTGAAAACAGAGAATTGATATTGAGACTCATCATCAGATGGCACATATTGAGCCATAAAATTTTTTAGGCATCCGGTATTGGCTTTTGGCAAATTCAATTTGTATGTGCCGTCTCCCATATCTTCTAGCGTACATGCCGGAAGTTTCTTTTTAAGCAGCAGATCTACATAAGCAACTAGTTCGTTATCAGTCAAATACGAATGTGCAGTAAGAATACGATTTACTTCATTATGGAAATACGTATCTACCGTTAGCGTATTGGTTTGATTTTCCTCAATCTTCTTAATCTGCTGTTTTTCATTTTCTATGGCTTGCGCTATATCGTCCATCTTCCGCTTTCGCTCTTTCGCAGAAAGGTTATTACAGAACAAATCTTTCTCCAATTTGGTATACGCGGACTGAATGGTATCGGCAGTCCCTGCATAATTGGCATCTAATATAGCCTCTAAATCTCCAATGGACTCCGTGAAGATACCTATGCGCATCAATAGTCGCTGATAAATGTCTTCTTGAATAGAATCATGGACAACGAGATTGTAGATCTTCACAATTGGACTTTGTTGTCCGAAACGGTCAATACGACCAATACGCTGCTCAACAACCATAGGATTCCAAGGTAGGTCATAATTGATCATTGAATGACAGAACTGCAAGTCAAGACCTTCACTTCCGACTTCCGAGGACAACAAGATTTGTATTTGAGGGTCGTGCTTGAATCTTGATAATTCCTCATCTCGATTCTCCATTCCTCCTAATATCATTGCGCACTTATAACCAGCCTTCTCCAAACGAATCCGCAGGTATTTCAGTGTTTTCTTAAAGATGGCAAACAGAATGATTTTCTTTTCTCCGTTAGCAACCAATACTTCTTTTAGAATATCAAGGAGAAGAGAAACTTTTGCATCATCACAATCTGCATACCTATCAATTCCATTTTCTAAATCCTCGTCTTCGTTCAAGTATGCATATACACTACTTGCCACTTGACGTTTCTTTGTGACTAAGCCGAGAGCGGCACCTGCATTCAACTTTTCTTCTCCCCATTCGTCTATATAAGAATTGTCGTCAATATACTGCTCAATGATATCATCAAACACCTCCCGCTCATCTGGATTTAGGGTGACAGATATAGGGAAAGGATGACGCTCGGCTTGTGTCCAATCAGTCGTTATTTCTCTTCGTCTAGTGCGGGAAAAGATATTATTCAGCTCGCTCATTGAAGTGATATCATACTGTAATTTTGCCCTAATGGTCAAATTATCTTCACCCTTACTCATCGTTTCTATGCAACGTTGATACAAAGGGTTGTTTGCATAATAGTCTGATATTTTGACTATCTGCGGTCTATAGAACTCAGTACCGTTTTCCTCATCGTAGAACCGGTATTGGAGCGCAACATCGGTATTTGCTAAGTCTTTACATATCTCCAGCAACGAACGAGATGTCCTCAGTTCTCTTAATGTTTGCAAGAAAGGCTGATTTAGAGACAAACTATTGTGAAATTCGACATCATTATCAAATTGCACCGGAGCCAAAATGTGCAACAAGTTATATAGGTTCTCATCACTAATCATGATAGGAGTTGCCGTTAGCATGACCATTGATCTTGCTTGAGAGGCAATCATTTCTACTCCCCTATGAGTGGCAGTAGAAGCATTACGAACCTTGTGAGCCTCGTCGCACAGCACAAGACTAAATGTAATAGCAGAATTAGCTATTATATTGAGAAATGAATTGGGATCTTCTTGTTTCTTTTTATCGTCTTTATGTGGGGCTTGAATCCTCTCATAGTTGATAATACCACGGAAAGAACCATTTCGCATTCTTATGTCGCTATGAAAATCTTTTGCATTGTCATAAATCTTGAACTTGAGATTGAATTTCTCATCCATTTCGTCTCGCCATTTCAATCTCAAAGATTTAGGGCATATAATCAACACATTTCGCAACTCTTTTCGGGCTAGCATTTCAAGCATGATATGCCCAGCTTCGATAGTTTTACCAAGACCGACCTCATCTGCAACTAATAAACGGCGATTTTCAGAGTTCAAAAACTTTAGCAAAGGCTTAAACTGATAAGCCTTAAACAACGTTTTAGATGCCTTTAACGAAGCGATGGTGCTATTACTTGAGTTCTCTATCTTGTAGGAAGTGTTGATACGAGCAAAATCAACATACGAACCATACTTGTGCTTTTTGCACCGATCGAAAGGGTTACTTATGTCAAAATCTTCTACTAAAAATGATTCTAGAATAGTTTCGGCATTGGTGGAACTGTCAAACCTAACATCGTAAGTTTGCCGCCCTCTGCTAGGTTGACCAACAGAAACGATTTGTCCTCGCCTATTGGAAACAACCTCTCTGACCATATCTCCAATTGTATATTTTGGCATACTATCCAATACTTTCTATCAACTCGTCTAAACTGATGCAAACTTTTGTGAAGAGTTTGTTCATTAGTTCGGGTTCAAAACTATCTTTGTTGGGAATATAAGTATACATCTTTTTGCCTTGCCTGGCAAACCACCCGGCTTCGGTGTGTGCGGATCTGCCGTAAGGCAAAACAAGCACACATGCGGTGCAAAGTTACAAAAAATA
>JAZNQB010000050.1:0-1508 GCA_045589995.1 Paludibacteraceae bacterium | reverse complement strand
ACAGAGGTTAAAGAAGAGCAACCATAGAAAGCACGTAGTCCAATACTTGTCACGCTCTTAGGGATAGTGATAGAGGTTAAAGAAGAGCATTCATAGAAAGCATAATCTCCAATGCCTTTTACATTATCGCCAATAATATATTCTGTTACTTGAGATCCAAATATATGCGATAAATTATAATCAGAAGTATATGCTTTGTTTACGATAGCATCTGAATTGATAGTCACAGAGGTTAAAGAAGAGCAATCACCGAAAGCCCACTCTCCAATGCTTGTCACGCTATTAGGGATAGTGATAGAGGTTAAAGAAGAGCAATTAGAGAAAGCATAATCTCCAATACTTGTCACGCTATTAGGGATAGTCACAGAGGTTAAAGAAGAGCAACCATGGAAAGCATAATCTCCAATGCTTGTCACGCTATTAGGGATAGTGACGGAAGTTAAAGAAGAGCAATAACGGAAAGCACCATATCCAATACTTTTCACGCGATAAGTGGTACCCTGATAGGTGATAGTGGGCAATAGATTGACTGAAGAAACAGACTTATCTGCTTTAATCAATTCAATTTCCGTGGGTGAAGTGATTTCAAAAGTGTATTTACCAATAGTAAACTTCTCGCCAGCCATAACAAGGATGGTTGACAGAACCATGCATAATGCAAATAATACGCGCTTCATAACTTTGTTATTTAAATATTTGCACCGCAAAATGCGACCGTACCTTCGAGGTGGGACGGCAAAGCCGTGTCGGTGCCCTCGAAGTACAACAATTATCACAATTTGTATCTTACAGCAAGGCCTAATTTCCAATCAAATGCAGCGAGGTATATGCTTGGTTCTTCGCAGAAAGCATGCCCGTAGCCCGGTTTGAAATCTAACGCAAAGACCCATTTGTTATATTGATATGCAGCGCCTATTAATGCGTTGATACCAAACTTACCCATTATCCCTTCAGGTGCCGTATTATTCAAATCACTCACGAGTCCGAAGTTCACACCGCCACCAGCATATAGTTGTATGTTTTGCGGAAGTGCAAAATGGTATGCCACATTTGGATTGATGGTAAAGTCATATTGTGGGTTGGTTGCACTTGCTAATTGTTGCCCATCTAAATATGCCGTAGTAGGCGCTGCGGTTAGTCCCACTGCGAGTTCTGTTTGCAATGCTAATGCGTCACTAAACCAGTATTTATGGCTTATACCATTTACACCACCGACAACAACACCTATTTCGTGCTGTGCCATTACATTGGTTGTCATCATTACTGCTGCTAAAAGAATAAAGATTTTTTTCATAATACTATACATGTTTTAAGGATTTGCGCAGCAAAGGTACAACTTTTTTTTGATATACGCAAGCGCGTGCGTGTTTTTTTGTGTAATGTGCAGGGTGTAGTTTGATTTTGAAAAAAACAATAAAAACAAAATGAAAATAGAGAAAACATTTTAATGGTAATCAAAAACTCAGCGATTGTAGTCTTTTATGTATTAGCACTACCGTGCTTTTGAG
>JAZNQB010000049.1:0-5633 GCA_045589995.1 Paludibacteraceae bacterium | reverse complement strand
GTATGTTCCACTATTAACCACAGCCGTTGCCGCAAGAGCCATACTCCCTGTAAAATAGTCTGTTGCGTATGGACCACCTGATACTCCTGTCATATATATAGCGTAAGCGGTTTCTGTCCCTGCGGTAGAACTTATAGTGTTTCCGCTAAGTTCAAAGTCTGCCACTCTTTCAACACCATTACTTGCCACTACTGCTGAACCTATAGTACCATACGAACCCGAAGTGGATGTAGTTGTGGTTATTGTTGAATTTTTGACTATTGTTTTCTCGTCAAGGCTATACACACCACGGGCATCAGATGTGGATGCTGTAACCGTCAAATTACAACCATCGACAGTCGCTTTACCTCCTGCCTGAATGCCATAAGCTGTAGCCCCATTTAAGGTCTGAACATTGAAAGTAGCGTTTCGTGCTATTATCTCGCCATCGGCCTTTGCCGTACCATCTGTTGACAAAGCATTAGTGGTTAAAAGAACACCATAGGCATTCTTTGTGGCAGACTTGACGGTATATGAACCGCCGTTTATAGTTGCTTTGCCTGAAATGGCTTTTGCACCTACCTGCCAATAGTCGCCATGGTTTTTGTAGGCTGAATTATTGGCTTCTTTGGCTGTGTTAAACTGAGCAAGGGTATAGGTGCGAGTTGTAGAATTAACATATACACCGCGAGCGTTCTCGGCTGTGCGGGTCACAACTGTTGCCACGCAGTTATTAAGTTCCACTTCACCGGCATAATCGAACAATGAATATTCAGAAACGGTTGCAGGAACATACACCGCATTAGCATCTGTATTTGCGTATGCTGTCATTGTAACGCCCGAAACTGTTGTCTTCCCGCTATATACTGCAATAGCCACAGAACTGCTTGTGGCGGCATCAGCTTCAAATGTTCCACCATCAATAACAGTAGTACCGCCGGACTTAACAGCACGCGCCGTTCCGGCAGAAAGTGTTTTGGCTTTGAATGTACCACCATGGATATATAGTTCCGGATAAGCTTCTGCATTTCCTCCAAGCGAGCCATTGGAGTCGGTTGAAGCGTCACGACTTATAATAGAACCTCTTATATTTCTAATTGTTTTCGCTCTATCAGAAGAACCAACTGCATACGCACTTGATGTGGCAGCATTAGCCGTATAGTTGCCGCTATTAATGGTAAGCGTTGCTGCAACCGCATATTCTCCCTTGTAGGTGGCATTACCTGTTGACTGCGCCCCTGTATTAGCTTTTGCATCCGCCACCGTGCCATAGGTTGCACTTGCCCACGCGCAATAGGCACCTGTGCCACCTGTGGTTGTAGCATTAATGGTTGTGTTGGTTAACTCTATATTACCGGCAGAGCAACGTCCTGTGCCTGTAAAAGTTTTAAGGTCATTACTCCAATCAATAGAAACATCAGCCAGCGCACCATACACCGTTTGCCAACCTGTTACATTGATGGTTGAGTTTTTGATTGTAAAAGGTGTCGTTGTTTTATTGAATGAGTTATAGCTACCCAGAACATCGATACCATACACCTGAACACCTTCATGGGTAACATTAATAGTTGCGTTCTCAATAGAGCCTATTGAACTAGCTTTCTGTGTGTTAGTTCCATCTGTAGCTGCACCGTTACTATTTCCCATACCCACACTGGCGATACCCATGTATATACCATATGTATGCTCTGATTGCAGTGTCGTGCCATTTACCGTCTTATTTACATTCTCTACATTAATAGTTCCGCCGGTAATCGTCAATGTACCGAAATAACATGAAGACGCTGTCTTGTTGGCATATGCAGTCATATAGATACCATAACCATAGCGGTGCATTGTATTACTATCAAACTTGGAAGATTGATATGTTGCATTACCATTTACGAGTTCGTCATTTATTTTCACATTAACCTTTGCATTTCCAGATATGTTTACTCTGCCATAAGCCAAAATTCCATAAACATAGGATGGTGCTTCTGCATATACTTCACCTCCTGTAATATTTACCTCTGTTGAATTAGCCGCGCTACTCTCTTGATAAATCGCCCTTACTAGTCGTGTACCATGTGCCTCCACCTTACCGCCGGACATATTGAACTTAGCTCCGGCTACCAATCTTACAGCCCTAACTTCTACTGCTGTTGCATTTGAAGCAGTGCCCCCTACAGCGGATGTTCCGTAACTATATTGCTTTTGGTTTTCCACATAGATAGTACCACTCTCCAAATTAAGCGTACAAGCAGCTGAAAGATTTATACCATATGTAACACCATTAAAGTCCGGAGTAATATTCTGAATCTTACCACCAGCCTTACTATCTTTAATGGTCAGCGTTTTATTTTTTGTATTTGGGTTAAGGATAGAACCATTGATGGCACCACTAAGTATCCTACCATTCAAATCTAACGTGAAAGTCTGAGTTATACCTTGCGTAGATGTGATACCATAAGTGCCGGTTAAATCTATATTTTTGAGTAATGTCAGCGTTGAACCTTCGTTCGCATTAGCCGCTGCCAATCCTTCCGCCCATGTTGCATATTCAGTAGTTACACCTGCTGCTGTAGTAACTCTCACATCATTTTCTGCCTCCGCTTCGGCGTAGGCAGTGATAGTTACTGATTTAGCCGTACCGCCGGTGTTGGCTTGTGGGGTGAGAGTGAGGGTGGCAGAGAAGTCGCCTTCGGCACCACCTGCGTTGAAAGTGAAAGGTACGGTTATATTACCCGAACCTGTAGCGGCATTGGTCTGCGTGAAACTGATTGTACCCGGAGTGAATGTACCACCACTTGCACCGGTTATAGTAGCAATAAAATCAAAAGCGCCATCGCAGTATTGAACGGGGAAAACCACAGTACCTGTACCATTGGTCGTAGGGTTGATAGGATAAGCCTTGTTGTTCTCCGTTGCATCAGAGAGCACGAGCGACGGGAAATTAGCAGTGAAGTTAACCGATTTGGACGAAGTACCACCCGCAGTAGGCAGAGTGAGTGTTGCCGAGTTTGAGCGGCTGCCACTGCTTGTACCGCTACCACCATAGTAGCCATTGCCTTTGAAGGTATAAGTGACGGTCGATGTACCTGCCGCCCAATAGTTAGTTGCATTCCAAGTACCAGAACCCGTTTTGGTAAAGGTGGGTGCACCTATCTGCGAGGCGGCATTATCGTTAGTTGTAGTGAAAACGACAGAGCCTGTGTAGTCCGAACAAGAAATACGCGCATCGGTAGGCGTAAGCGTGACCGTTGTAGGGGTGACCCTTGCGATAGAAATCTGCACAAAACTTGCAGCCGCAGTACCCGTAGTTGCTCTATCTACTCCAAAGGTACTAGTACCATTCACCACTCCGTATGTTGATGCACTAGTGACACTCGGGTTTGTGCTCCAATCACCATCCAATGTCCAACCATCAAAACGATAATCTGTGGCTGGTACAGCACAAATAGCAAAATTCGTTGAGAAGTTTTTTTTATCCGAAGAAGCGTCATCGGTATACACAAACGAATCACCAGTTGTCATCTTATCATACGATGATGCAGACGCTGTTGTCGCGCCTTTCTTCACATACACCGTTCCCGATCCCGATGCCGATGCCTCTTTCACTCCGGCACGGCTGTAATAGTTTCCCCACGCATTACCTATGCTTATCACCAATGCGAGCGTAAGGAATAATGCCCTATTCTTCCATGCTTTACATTGAATGGTATTTAAAAACAATATATTCTTCATAATCGTAGTATTTTTCGTGTTATTATATAGTTGTCAGATTGTTTCTTTGTTCTCTAATAATTGCTTCACTTCTCTATCGAAGTCCGATTCGATGAGTTGTGTCTTATTGAATATCTCATATTCTTGTCCCGCTTTCTCTTCCGCCTGCGCCTTTGACACGCGCCCTTTGTTTGGCAGAATCTTGAACTTGCGGAATTCCAAGAATTCATTGACGCTATTGGCAAACTGCTGCATCGTAAAGGTATTCTCCTCCTCTATCAAATCCTCAATATAATCAAAGAATCCTGTTACTGCACGCTCCAAACGCCTAATCTGCTGTTCGTCCAAATAATTCTTCGCAATAGTTACATCCGACTTCAAAATGCGCCCATCCAGAGAATTCTTCCAAGTCGTCAGTCCCATGTGCGGTTTCGTATGATCAGCCGCGTCATATACAATCTCCGCAGCCGTCTTGCCCGTAATCGCATAATGGAACTTATTCTGTATCATTGCATAGAAGTCGCGCGTAGTCTGCACATCTCTGTCGTAATCAATACTACATTCCGCGTAGATATCCGTAATCTGTTGCCATATACGGCGCTCCGAAGCACGGATGGAGCGCACACGCTCCAGCAACTCACGGAAGTAATCCTGACCAAATGCCGCTTTGCCTTGCTTCAACCGATCATCATCCAGCACAAAACCCTTACGGATATACTCGTTCAGCACCTTCGTCGCCCACTGGCGGAAACGGGTAGCCTGCACGGAGTTTACACGATAGCCAACCGAGATGATCGCATCAAGGTTGTAAAAAGCAGTCTCGCTACTTTGAGTTTTTCCAGCCATTGCTCCATGCGGAGTGGTAATTTCCATTTTGGAAACAACCACTTCTTCCTGCAATTCTCCTGACTCAAAGATATTCTTCAAGTGCTTGCTAATCGCCGGGACTTGCACCCCAAACAACTCAGACATAGCCTTCTGCGTCATCCAGAGAGTTTCCTCCCGGACGACAACCTGCACCTTCTCCGAATGCTCGGGAGTGTTGTATAATATGAATGCTATGTCTTTTGGCATCGCGTTTTTATCTTATTTATCTTCTCTATTAAATGGCAATTCGTCTTTTGGCGAGATGTGGTCAATGGCTTTCTCGCTACTGATGACCGAGCGACCAAGCCGCTGCTCTGCTAGAGGACTGGAGCTCCAGATTCCTAGACAAGCATAGAGGACGCTTAATAGGCTCTGCTTTTTTGGACGGGATGGATTGTATGATGCGGAGGATAGATTGCATGTCTGCAAAATTCAATTTCTGAGGACCTCCCATCGTTCGATAGGTAAGGGGGGTGACAATTTGTCCCCACCCTTCAGCCAACTCAGGATCACGCTTGCGCATCTTCTTGAGATAGTCTGTCGGATTCACACTATCAGTTAGCACACTAACGACATCCACCACAGAAAAATAATATTTCTCCTGCTTGTCATCCCATACAACACGTATTTTCGTGCCGTCAAATAGTTTTATCAAGTCGTGTGTTGCCATTTCTGTGGTTAGTATTTTTAATAAATCAAAACCCATTCCTCCCAGCATATACACAATGCCTATTAAAGCCTGTTTTTAGCCATTCTGAGCGCATATCTCTTGCGCTGTGGCAATATCTTCAAGCCAACAATCCCCCGGCCTTATGGGGGGGGGTAATTTGGGGTTTTGATTTATCAAAAAAGTTTGCAAATATAATAATTTTCTACTAATTATGCAAATTTTTTATATAGAAAAATGCATTTTGTAATCTCCGGTTTGCAAAAGTGGTATTTAGACCGCTGCGCTGTTAGAAGTTAGACCATTTCATTGTTAGAACGCTAAAGCTGTTAGAGGTTAGAAGTTAGATGTTGAAATAATAAGGTCCGTAAGGACTCTAAAGACCCTAAGGTCTCTAAGGACGATGTACAGAGTAGTG
>JAZNQB010000048.1:0-7838 GCA_045589995.1 Paludibacteraceae bacterium | reverse complement strand
GAGCGAAAGACGGGGCTCAAACCCGCGACCCCCAGCTTGGAAGGCTAGTGCTCTATCGACTGAGCTACTTTCGCGTGTAAGCGACCTGACGCTTAATGTGGGTGCGGATGGATTCGAACCACCGAAGTCGAAAGACAGCAGATTTACAGTCTGCCCCATTTGGCCGCTCTGGAACACACCCAAGATTTCAAAGTACACTTTAGAGCCTCTAGTCGGACTCGAACCAACGACCGCTGGATTACAAATCTAGTGCTCTACCAACTGAGCTATAGAGGCATTTTCTATTGGAGCAACTCATATCACATGAACTCTCCAAACGAAAGCGAGTGCAAAAGTACTGCTTTTTTTTTATATGACAAAATATTCTTGCAAAAAAATTCAAAAAAAACGCATTTTTTTATTTTTTAGGCGTTTCTTTGCCCTTTATTCGAGGGTGAGTGGCCATATAAACCGCTTTTATTTGCTCAAAAGTGGTATGTGTATATACCTGTGTTGTGCTCAAAGAAGAGTGTCCCAACAAACTCTGTATAGTTCGGATGTCAGCTCCGTTATTGAGCATTGCAGTTGCAAAAGTATGGCGCAATACATGAGGAGAATGTTTTTTGAGCGTACTCACCTCTCCCATACGCGCACACACGATGTTATATAAGGAGTTTGGGTCAAGTGGTTTGATTTCTCCATTCCTTGCTTGGCGAACAAAGAAAACAGAATCGGCTCCAACATTTACTCCTGTTATTTCATTTCTTGACTCTAAATATAGTTTAATCTGATTTATCAGCGCATCACCTATCGGCACGATTCGCTCCTTGCTTCTCTTTCCAAATATACGGACATATCCCTCTTTCAGGTTCCAATCTATATCTTTGAGTGCAATCAGTTCAGCTCGGCGCATTCCTGTCTGATAAAGCACTTCTATAATCAGGCAATCGCGTATAGATTCGAAATCCTCTGCATAGTTATCCATTGCCGTAACATGCTCCATCTCGGTTTGTCGAAAGAAAACAGGTAGCGGCTTATCCGCTTTTGGAGAAACGATACGCGCTGTAATATCGCGTGTAATTTGTCCTTGGCGCAGCAGAAATCTATACAAGCCTCGTAATGCAGATAACTTACGCTTAACCGAGCGTGGGGATTGTTTCTGCTTATCCAGCATATGTAGCATCCAATCCTTAACATCCGTCTCGTCAATTTTTTCGGGCATAAAATCCTCTACTGCACAACCGAGGAAGGCACAAAAATCCCGTAAGTCATCACGATATGCATCCACCGTTCGCTGCGAATACTTTCGTTCAATGGCAATATAATCAAGGAAATGCTTTATCATTATCTCCTATCTAACACATATAGACGAATAAAGAGACATTATTTCGTCCCTTTATTCTGCTATTATATTTCTTTTCCTGTTTTTTCTTCACTTTCGAAGGGGAAGAGTCCGAATAGTTCAGCATCAATACGATCTGTTATCCAGCGGAAGTCCTCGGGATTATCACCGAACTTAATCGTATCTCCTTCTACTATTAACAATTTACCCTTATAATCTTTTATCCACGCTTCGTACTTATCATTCAAACCTTGCAGATAATCAATACGGATACTTGATTCATATCCTCTACCTCGTTTTTGGATTTGCGCTACAAGTGTAGGAATAGAAGCACGGACATAAATGAGCAAATCTGGCATTTTAACCAGAGACATCATTAAATCAAACAAGTCTCGATAGTTATCAAAATCACGGTCCGACATAAATCCCTGATCATGCAAGTTAGGCGCAAAAATTCGCGCGTCCTCGTATATTGTACGATCTTGGATTACATATTTGTCCGACTGACCGATTTCCACAACATCTTTAAAGCGCTTGTTTAAGAAATAAATTTGCAAATTAAAAGACCACCTTGCCATATCGGCATAGAAATCCGACAAGTAAGGATTATACTCTACGCTTTCAAAACGCGGTTCCCAGCCATAATGTTTGGCCAACATATTTGTCAAGGTGGTTTTACCGCACCCAATATTTCCTGCTACTGCAATATGCATATTGTTTGATGATTAATTATTATTATCTTTTGTCCAATTATTTTGCGAGAATAGTCCAAATAACTCAGCATCCACTTTATTGATTACTTTTCGGAAATCCTCAGGGTTGTTTTCAAAATCCATTCCATCGGATTCTATCACAAGCACTCGTCCTTCATAGTTATGAAAGATAAAGTCTTCATATTTCTCATTCAGTCCTTTCAGATAATCTATCTGCATAGTTTGTTCATATTCCCGTCCGCGTTTTTGTATTTGTGCAATAAGTGCCGGCACAGATTTGCGAAGATAAATCATTAAATCGGGACATTTCATCTTGAGCTTCATCAACTCAAACAATTCCATGTATGTAATATAATCCCGTTCGCTGAGATCTCCTCTTTCATAATTATTCCGCACAAAGACATAAACACCCTCAAAAATGCTTCTATCTTGCACAATTGTATGCGATGCTTGCTGCACAGCGAGCATATCTTTGAATCGCTCTTTTAGAAAATAGGTTTCCAACGAGAATGCCCATCTATTGATATCCCCATAGTAATCCTCGAGATACGGATTGAAGCTCACGCTCTCAAAGCGTGGCTCCCATCCGTAATAGCGCGCCAACATTTTTGTCAGCGTTGTTTTTCCCGCACCTATATTTCCTGCTATCGCTATATACATGTATTACTTAACCAAATTGCCAGTAACCGTATATACCTTATCTCCGCGCACGATAAGCACTTGTCCGTTTTCTATAATTTTCTGTGCCTGCTGCTTTGGAGCGAACACATCTTCTATTGCTGTATGGTCGCGCTTTTGTATGTCTGCAAATTTAGGAGCCTGCAACGGAGTAGATGTAAACACTTTGAGTTCACCGGGTTTTAATGTATATGTGGATGCTGCTTTAGTTGCACCACCCAGATAATCATACCAAGTTCCTCCTGGTAAGCTAATCGGCAAGCTCTCTGTTGGAGAGAAGTTAGCCGCCGCGAATACTTTATCTCCCCACTGAATAGTACGAGTAGTATAAGCATGACCGATATGTACTTGGGTTGGATTGCCTGCAAATACATTAGGCAACAATTGAGTACGGAGTGTAATCACTTGTGCGCATTGAGTGAAAGCTTTAACGCGATTGGTGTTATTGAAGTATCCACGCGATTCTGGACGTGGTTTCTCGTTGCAGCGTTTTCCTTCGTCATAAGCATTAGGATTTTGCAAGTCACAATTGATAGAAAAATCGTATCCGATTTCTTCAAACTGCCACAACATATGTGAGCCATTGAGCAACACATTAAATGCTACGCATGGAGCTACTCGTCCTAAACGAACACTCTCTTTTGTCTTAATATCGCCATTTCCATATTGGGTACACTTGTATTGCATACGCTCTTCGTCATGTGATTCGCAATAACTAATATATCCATCTTGGTTGGCTGATTCAAAGCTATTATTATTATCTATTTGGCGAACCCAACCCATTGCTGCTTCGCAATATGCTGCAGTGGTATTATTCCAGCACATCATTCCATTGCTAATCAACTGTGGACGCTCAGAATCCATTCGGTCGCCCCAATGCTCTAATATCATATACGCATCAGGCGCCACTGACTTTACACCCTTTTGATAGTAATCTTTAAGATTACTTACAGATGTATATGATTTATCAGAACAAAGACCATGACTCAAGTCTAAACGGTAACCATCAATCTTATATTCCTCTAACCAGTATTTTAACACGCGGATGAACATATTATGTGCAGGCGCGAAACCGTGGTTCCAGTCCTCATACACATTATCCCAGTGTGGGGCCTCTACATTAAACCATGGGTTATTAGCCAAATCTGTGCCATATGGATAGAGTTTATTCATTGGGTTTTGACCTGTAGCATGGTTAAATACCATATCTACAATAACGGCTATTCCACGCTTGTGGCACTCATCTACAAACTGCTTAAACATTTCTGACGAACCATATGCTTTATCAAAAGCAAAATAGTGCGTAGGTGAATAACCCCAGTTTTTATTTCCTTCGAACTCGCTTACTGGCATCAACTCGATTGCATTAACTCCTAAGTTTTGGATGTAATCCAAACGGTCCATCAAGCCTTTGATTGAGCGTTTTGCTGTATAGTCATATACCCACACCTCATAGATAACAAGGTTATTCTTATTGGGGCGCTTGAAATTGAGTGTATATTCACTCCATTTGTATTTTTCCTTACCTGGTTGAATAACGGTTACATATCCGCCATCTGCACCTTTAAGAGGATAACCTATCAGTGTAGGATCTACTGTCCTTGGCTCATACGCATCATCGGGATGCAGCACTTTCTCTGAATAGAGATCAGAGATTTGCACCTTCACACCATCCGCACGCACAACTACATATTGGTAACGATATTCCTTTCCCGGCTCCAGACCTGTCAAAGTAATCCAGAAATAGTTTCCATCCTTGTATAACTGATAATCATTGGATAGTTTCCAACCTGTCATATCTCCTAACAGGAGTACATGCTGTGCTGCTTGGGTCTTGCTTGCTGCATAAGTACAAAGAGTCACTTTGGTAGGATCATTCTCATCATAGTAAATACCCATATCCACACCAGCAGGACGCGCCTTATTGGTAGGTGTAGCAGGAGTAAAATTAGCCCAAATATCATTCTGAGAGTTATCTTCTCCCAAGAAGATTAAAATATCCTTACCACCTGTTGCTTTACCTTCTTTTGAACCTCCTACGCCATCATGAAACACAAATGCCATTGCGAGTATCTCTGTAGTCTCCGGTACTTTATAGAATGTATAAATATTCGGGATTATCAATTGCCACTTATCTCCCACTTGAGTCAATTCAGGAGTATCTGCAGTACGCCAACCTGAAACAGTGTATTTCCAATCGCCATTGGATGTTGACTGGGATGTAATCAGACCTGTATGTGCAAAACACTTAGTTGCCGTTGCCATACCGCCAGTACCACCCTTAGGATCGAAAGTAATGATTACCTCACCCGTATATCCCTTTGGGATAATAACAGGAGTAGTTGTCACTTGTGCTGCCGCATACAATGTACAAGCAGCAAATAAAAATAATAATACTTTTTTCATTGTGAAATATATGTTTTAATTATAATTGGCGTCCTGTGGCATCAAAAATCTTGTTTCCGCGCACGATGCGGAGTTGTCCGTCTATAATTACCTTATGTGCTTTTTCGCTCACGATAGTTTGTCCTACACTTTGTGCTCCTGTAGAAACCAAAGTTTTACCTGCCATTGGTTCGGTAGATAGTTCTAATGTCCCATCTTGGTTGTCATAGAGGTAAAGCGTGTATGTACCTTTGGTAACATGCATTTTCTCAAAGCCTGTTGTTACCAATGTAGCATGTGTTGGTCCATCCACATAGTCGGTTGTCATATATTGAACTCCTGGTTGTCCATCCACCTGATAGATTACAAATAAGTACGCATCTAAATACACCGTCAGCGCTGCCATACCATTGGTAAAGAGAGTTGCGTCTGTTGGTTCAATTTCTTCACCATCAATATACCCTTTATAATAGTAGCGTGGGTTACCTCCTGTAGTGGTGCCCGGATTGCTGGTTCCTGGGTTGTCCGAACCTGGATTATCCGTTCCCTCAATCAATGTACCTGTTCCGCAGTTTTCGCCTGGACCGATATATAATTCATCTGCTTCCCATTTGAGTTTGATATAAAAATCATAGCAACCTTCTACTTCTGCGGTGTAACAACCTGCAGCAGCATCATAAGTAAATCCTTTCTCTGAATAGCTATTGAGCGCAACAGCCCATGCTGCCTTATTAGTAGCATCATAGAGTTGTAACTTATCGCCATTTTTCACTTGTACATGTACTAAATACTGAGTGAATCCCTCAAACTCACCTGCTGGTTCACCCGCAAAATAGGTATTTCCATTCACGAGAATACCATAGTCTTGTGCGTTTATCGCAAGCGCACACATTGCCATTGCAATGAATAATGTTAGTTTTTTCATTTCTTAGATTATTTGATTAATAAATTCGTTGACCTGTAATATCAAATACTTGTTCGCCGCAGCGAATATAGAGTTTACCATCGCGCATGAATTTCTCAGCCTTTACAGATGGTGTCTGCTCTACTATTTCCTCTGTGCCTAATGAGATATCACTTCGCGAGGTATTCTTATCACCGCGAGGACTATTCACTTTATAATACACACCGTAGTTCTCTCCCTTCACTGCGAGTGTGAAGCCAGCAGGTGTGCTATTATAACCTGAGTTAGGTCCTACAAGCAAACGGATTTGTCCGTTGGTGCCTGTGATAGTAGCCTTGTAATATCCATTGCCTGCCTCGTCAGACACAGCTGACTCAGAATGCACACCTGTCTTATAACGCGCATTGATCATCGGTTTGATTTTATCTTTGAAACTAACCCAGTGAGGATAGAACACACATGGGACACCTGGCATTGAAAGCAGGTATGCATAACATTGCTGTACTTTACCCGGATATTTCATAGAGTTGCCCAATCCACAGAACTCATTATTATCGCGTTGGAAAGTGTCATGACTATCAAGGAAGGTTACCGCATAGCGCGATTTACCAGCGCCTGGCAGACCGGCACCTTTGAGTTTGTAATAGTTATCCGCTGCTATACCATCATTGAAGGCGGTATATTTGGTAGCGAAGTCAAAAACAAGTGTATTCCAATTGGCATCATTGAGGTGATATTGCAGTGCATTCACATCACCATCCCAATACTCCATTACAGAGAAATAAGCCTCAGATGCTTTGTTGTAGTCATCAATATGCGAATTATGGAATCCCTTGCAGTAGTCATAGCGGAAACCATCTATCTTTATCTCTTTGCGCAGCCATGTTAGATATGCCTTACACATATCGCGCACCTTGGCGTTATTATGATCCCAGTCACGCCCAGCAGCATAGTTAGCCTCGCTACCATAGCCATCATCAGCTGCACCTGTTGCCTTACCATTGCAGCTTCCTGCAGCAGGATCGGTATTCATTTCATCCGTCTTGCATATCCAAGCAGATGTAGGGGCAAAAGTACCATAGGTACCAAAATTCATTGTAGAGAAAGTACACCATCCACTAGAACCTGCAATATGATTAATCACAATATCTGCCACTACACGAGCACCATTTTGGCGAAGTGTAGAGATAAGCTTAACAAGAGTAGAACGCTGTCCCCAATCGCTATCTAAGTTGCTATAGCAGATAGGTAAATATCCCGTACCACCTGTGGACTTGCTGAATGGTGGCAACCACACAAGGTCAAACCATTGCCCCACTTCTTCAGCCTGCGTGGTAATACCATCTTCTACGGTTTTATTCACATAGTCTGTCCAGCGTGTGCGACCATAACCCTTATCATTGTTACTATCCCAATAGAATCCCTGAAGCATCACATCCGTACATTGAGAAGGAACGGATGAACCGCCACCAGGATTAGGTGTAGGATCTGTACCAGGATTACCTGCATCGCCCACTGGCACACCACTGCCGCAGTTAGCACCAGGACCGATGTATAATTCATCTGCTTGCCATTTGAGTTTGATATAGAAGTCATAACAACCAGAAACAGAAGCTGTGTAGCAAGCTGCTGCAGCGTCATAAGTAAATCCTTTCTCTGAATAATTATTGAGCGCTACTGCCCACGCGGCCTTGTTGGTAGCATCATAGAGCTGCAACTTATCACCGTTTTTCACTTGTACATGTGCTAAATACTGAGTAAATCCCTCAAACTCACCTGCTGATTCACCCGCAAAATAGGTATTTCCATTCACGAGAATACCATAGTCTTGTGCGTT
>JAZNQB010000047.1:0-2559 GCA_045589995.1 Paludibacteraceae bacterium | reverse complement strand
CCGACTTCCAATTCCACTTCCTACACACAAGCGTATTTTTACTGTTAACCGTTCTACTTTCGTAAACAAGAAAAGCCGTGAGCAGTTCGAATTGGCGAGCTACAAGCGTCTGATCGACATTTACAACAGCAACAACAAGACCGTAGAGGCTTTGATGAAGCTCGAGCTTGCTTCAGGTGTAGAAGTAGAGATCAAAGTTTGATGAGTATCTGCCCATTTCCATCGGATAGTAAATAGTGATTAACCCGATGGCGAGAATGGATGAGAAGTAAACATTAATTATTAACAAAACCAAAAGAACTAAGCAACAATGCCAGGTTTATTAGGAAAAAAGATCGGAATGACTTCCGTCTTTGGTGCCGACGGCAAAAACATCCCGTGCACCGTTATTGAGGCAGGTCCTTGCGTGGTTACACAGCTCAAAACCGTAGAGAAAGACGGTTACAAAGCTGCTCAAGTAGGCTTCATGAAGAAGAACGAGAAGCACACCAACAAGGCAGAGGCAGGCCATTTCAAGGCAGCCGGCGTAGAGCCTATGCGCCATTTAGCAGAATTTGAGTATGACGAGGAATTGACACTCGGTCAGACTATTACTGCAGCAGACCTCTTTGAAGAGGGTATGTATGTAGATGTGGTTGGAACGAGCAAAGGTCATGGTTTCCAAGGTGTAGTTAAGCGTCACGGTTTTGGTGGCGTGGGTCAGCGCACTCACGGTCAGGACGACCGTCTGCGTGCTCCAGGTTCTATCGGAGCTTGTGCTTACCCTGCACGCGTATTCCCAGGTACCCGCATGGCAGGTCAGATGGGTGGTGACCGTGTAACAGTTCAGAACCTCGTAGTACTGAAAGTTATTCCTGAGTACAACTTAATCATGGTTAAGGGTTCAGTACCAGGAGCAAAAAATTCAATCGTTTTTATTAACAAGTAATTAGTTATGGAACTTAGTATTTTGAACATGGCCGGTAAAGAGACCGGCAAGAAGATCGTCCTCAATGACGCTATCTTCGGAATAGAGCCTAACGACCATGCTATTTATTTGGACGTTAAGCAATTCTTGGCAGCTCAGCGCCAAGGTACAGCGAAAGCAAAACAGCGTAGCGAGAATGCTCACTCAACCCGCAAGCTTGGTCGCCAGAAAGGTGGCGGTGGTGCGCGTCCGGGTGATTTGAAGTCCCCTGTTCGCGTAGGTGGTGGTACAATCTTTGGTCCTGTACCTCGTGACTATGACTTCAAGTTGAATAAGAAAGTGAAACAATTGGCTCGTAAGTCTGCTTTGTCACTTCGCGTTAAACAAAATGAGTTGCTCGTATTAGACACACTCGCTTTCGAGGCTCCGAAGACCAAAGCTATGGTTGAGGTTCTTAACAACCTTCAAGTAGCTGGTAAGAAAGTGCTCTTTATTGTGGATGATGCAAACATCAATGCACGCAAGTCAGCATCTAACATCCAGAGAGTGAATGTTGTTAATGTAAATGAGCTGAACACCTACACAATCATGAACTCGAATGCAATCGTGCTGACAGAGGCTTCTGCTGCTGCTATCGAGGCAACTTTTAAAGCATAAGGAGGTATATTATGGCAATTATTATTAAACCAATCGTCACTGAGAAGATGACTGCCGCCGGCGAGAAATTGAACCGTTACGGATTCGTAGTAGCTCGCAATGCCAACAAAGTTGAGATTAAGAAGGCAGTAGAGGAAATGTATAATGTTCAAGTAACGGATGTTAATACGCTTATCCGTGCTCCGAAGACCAAACAGCGCTATACCAAGAGCGGTTTGCTTCGCGGTGCTCAGAAAGCATATAAGAAAGCAATCGTTACTCTGAAAGATGGTGAAACAATTGATTTTTATAGCAATATCTAAAAAATGGCTGTACGTAAATTTAAGCCCACAACACCAGGGCAGAGACACAAAGTTATAGGCGCGTTTGAGACAATTACCGCAAGCGCACCTGAGAAATCGCTTGTGTTCGGTAAAAACAAAACCGGTGGTCGTAACAATGTCGGTAAGATGACAATGCGTTATATCGGTGGTGGTCACAAGCAGAAGTATCGCGTAATTGACTTTAAGCGCAACAAAGATGGTGTACCCGCAGTAGTTAAAACTATTGAGTACGATCCAAACCGTTCGGCACGTATCGCACTCTTGTTCTATGCTGATGGTGAGAAGCGCTATATTCTTGCACCAAACGGACTGCAAGTAGGTCAGACTGTAATGTCAGGAGCAACCGCTGCTCCAGAGATTGGAAATGCGCTGCCTATGTCAGTGATTCCTCTCGGAACTCTTATTCACAACATTGAGCTTCGCCCAGGCCAAGGAGCCTGCATGGTACGCTCAGCTGGTACTTTCGCTCAGTTATCGAGCCGTGAAGACAAGTACGCTATCATCAAATTACCTTCCGGAGAGTTGCGCAAGGTGCTTGCAGCTTGCAAAGCTACTGTAGGTGTGGTAGGTAACTCAGACCACGCTTTGGAGAAATCTGGTAAGGCAGGTCGTAGCCGTTGGTTAGGCCGTCGTCCACGCAACCGTGGTGTGGCAATGAACCCAGTAGATCAC
>JAZNQB010000046.1:0-7008 GCA_045589995.1 Paludibacteraceae bacterium | reverse complement strand
ACGTTTGCAATCATAAAATTCATGTTCCAAATCCGGAAAAATGTAAACGTTTGCAATATTTCAAACAAAATAAAAGAAATAGGGTAATACATTGTACCCTATTTCAAATAACAATATTCAGTTTAATGCTTCTATAAGTTTCCTCACATATCCAAGGAATTTAGGTTGAGAGTATGGATTCATTCTCTGTAACTGGAATCCTCTGTGACTGCTGTCAGGCTTATCATAAAACATTTGATACCACATTTTATGATCCCAATCATATGCCCATCCTTCAAGTTCGCTCGGAGAAATAGGCGATTTTATTGTTCCAACAAGTTTTCCAGTCGCTACTTCAAATACGCTTACGAAAGAGTAAGAAAAATTATTAGCAGTATTAGTACAATATAAATATTTTCCGTCAGTTTCACAGCCTTGCATATAAGTTTTAGTAGAACCAGTTATAGTGGTAGAGCAATCAAGAGTTATTTTTCTCGCATATGACATATCAGTTGCGTTATAAACAAGGAATGTGTAGTCATTATGCGCGGCGGCATAAAATTCGTCTGTTTCCTTATTATAGCAGAATCTCCAACAGGCAAACGCTTCATTATTTTCATCCAACAGCGGTATTTCAGTTGGGTTGGTAAACGTATCATCAAATACAAAGCATTTGTCTTGTGAAACACCATCGGCATTATAATATGGAATATACCAAAGTCCGTTTCTATATGCGATATCATTCATATGTCCGTATGGTTCGCCAGAAGCGATTGTAATATTACTTATATTTTCGCCAGTAAGGGCATCAAATAGCTTAAATCCATAAGTAGGAAAGCAAATTACTAATTTCCCGTTTCCATACCCAAGTGCTTGCGGCTGTCTTGCGCTACTTATAGCCCTTAACTCAGAAGCAATAGTGTCAAGTTCTGGTTCTTTTATTTCCTTGTAAATAGGATAAAATTCTTCAAGCGGAGTGTCATGATATAGAAATAACGTGCAATATACGTTATTAGCAGGTTGGATAATATTTTCCGAGGGATTTCTCATACACGCCTGAACAACATAGCTTGAGTCATGATTTATTTTAATGGTTATTGCAGAAGTATTCCACGAAGCAACTGTTTTAGCCGACCTATCAGCACCATAAATTTCATGTACGTTAATTGTGTAACCCGGCGTTGGCTTTGCAATAAAATAATTATATTCTTCGGGGAATTTCATTTCTGTGCTTCCCGCCCTTGTAAGACCACTACCGTAAGCTATTTTTCCATCGGTAATGTAAGGATTAAAGTCAATCGTAAAGTCGTTGACCTCTTTTACACCATAACCATTTAATCTCTTAATTGTATCACCATCAGCTATGTTATTTATTACATATTCGCATAAAATCGCTCTTGTATTAGGTCTTGAAACATTAGACTGTATAAAAGTTTTTCCAGAGAATAAATATACTTGCGTTGGAGTTATATTGTACACAATAGGTTCATCAAGTTTATATACTACTTTCGCACCATTTGTAGGTGAACTATTTGGGTCATACACATCCATCGTCGACTTCCACTCACCTGAAAGTTGTTCACCGTTATATTCTTCTATAACCCCCCATGTAGCTACAACCTTTCCGTTTACAACATCAACATATCCGCCATATAACGGTTTAGCGGCTTCTGGTAAGTCAATTGTTTTAAGAAAACTGTCTCCACTTATAAGCAAATAATTTGATGAAATAGTAGCACAAGTAAAGCGCATATATTCAGCACCATTAGGTACAGTTTCCGTTATTGTAGTCCAAGCATTTCCACTTGAATTTGACGGAGAGATAAGAGAGATAAAATTATAGTTTTTATCGTAAAAAGCTATTCTGTTTACGCTACCCCCTGCTGTTGCCTTGTAATACTCAATCCTAATACTGTTGATACCGCTAATGTTAATATACCCAGTTACTTGATACCCAGTATTTGCAGTTATATTTCCCCCTGAATCAAGGGATGCACCCGCTCGTTTAGCACCATTAAATAGGTTTCCTTTTCCGATTCTATATTCAGGAGAGGTTGAACCAGAAATATTAACAGGATTTGCCGGAGTAGGAGTTCCGTTCTGTTGGGGTTCAAATTCAATTATTAGTGATTTCGGAACACGTTCAGCCGCATCATTAACTTGCCATACATTGTTAAGGTCATATGAATTTGTTGCTTCTGTTTTATGCGATTTATATATTCCTTCAAGCGAGTTTTGTACATTTTTTTCAAGAGGAATAAGCCTGTCACCAGTAGCCTTTGCATCAGCCGCCGCACCCGCAATTGAAAGACTGCTATCTACAACAACAGCACTTCCAACAGGCGTTACATTTTCATCAAGCCATTCAGTAACAGGATTTGTAACAGCTTCTCCAATTTGATTAGCAACAACATCGTCAATCTGTCCTGCGACAGTACCGCCAATCTGGTTAGCGACAACATTACCAATTTGATTACCAACAGTACCGCCAATTTGCTCACCGACTACGCCATCAATCTGCCCGGCAACGGTATTACCAATCTGGTCACCGACAGCACCATCAATCTGCCCCGCTACAGCACCGTCAATCTGCTCAGCAACAACGCCATCAATGTTCTCGGCTACATACGTCTCAACAAACGGTTGAATAAGCACATCAAGTTCACCATTTTCAGCCATTCTGTTAAGTGCCTGATATGCTACCTCTGGTGCGGCTTCATTGAACCAGTTATTTACATAAGTCTGTAACTGTTCATACGAAGTAAGCAATGCTTCTACATTACCTTCAACGCTTGCAACATCAGCAATTACATTGTTAAGGTAAATGACCATTTTGTTCAGAAGTTCATAGTAACTAAGGCTATCGTCATAAACCAGAGGAAGAACCTTCTGACACCAGAATCTAAATGCATTCTGACCGCTATACCCACTTAAAGTGGGAGTGAAATTTGCAGGAGAAGGAATAGCCATATTATTCGCTCATCTCCTTTAACTGTTTCTGAATAATCATAATCAATTCATTCTGTACAGCCTGATGGAGTAAACCGCTTCTACTCGTGTCTTGATAAACTAACAGATGGTGAGGGTCACTTATATCTATTACGCCATTAAAATAGACATAACCGCTATTACCGCCGATAACACCAGTTGTAATTTCAAGGACATAGTTTGTAACTTTATTAGCCTGCCCATAGAACTGAATTTCGCCATTTTCTTTTGTCACGATATAGGGATAAATATCAACACTGGGGAATCCTTCTGCATGGACAATAACAAACCTGTCACCTACTTTGGTATGAACGCGAATATATTCAGCGCCTTGATACGCCTCGATATCAATTGCATTATTGGTTATTTTCGCAACCGCTCCGTTAGTGGTAATAGGAATAATGCCAAAGCTATTATAATCTGCAATACTCATTTCATTTCACTCCCATAATCCAAAAAATAAATCACTCAACTCATCAATAATCATCTTGTCAATATTCAAAAACGTAGTTCTAAATTCTTCTAACATTTTTGAATAACTTCTGATACCCTGTTTACCTACAATATGCTCAACATATTCTTCGGTATTATTGATATCAACAGTTTGGTTGTCTTGGTTCTCTCGTTTTACACTATTGAATCCTTCCACGTTATCAATTGTAGTGCTGTTATTAGTACCAATAGTTTCTTTATCAGCTTTAGAAAACCCGCTCTTTTCGCTTGTACCTATTCTGTTTTCGTTTTCAGAATTGCTATCAATGACTTTATTTGTACCAACACCCTCATCCGTAATCTCAGCAGAAGTAGACGACATCGAATTTTTACTGCCGTCAGTTTTTGAAAAAACCTCCTCAGTATTATTCTCGTTTTGCGTATTTGTCGTACTTTTATTTCCGTCACTTTTGCTGAAACTTTCCTCGTTCTTTTTGTCTTCTCCGCTTGCTGTTGTGCTTCCATTTCCATTTGTTTTATTAAGTTCTTCATCTTTGTTGTTTCTTGCATTGGTAAGGTATCCCATTCCTGCAATACCAGAAGCAGCATTTTCTATTCCGTCAATACCGCCCTGTGGTGTATCAGAATACAAATCCCATTTATCCGAATTGTTTATGCTAATGGCTTCATTATTTGTGTTGGTAATACTGCTGTTACTTCCGTTATTCTCAACAGACCCTATCGTTGTATCGTCATGCGTTTCAGATGAAGTATTGTTGCTATTGTTTGTGGTATTAGTACTTCCAACATTGGTATCACCATGCGTTTCATTTGCGTTGACTGTTTCATTATTAGTTCTGTTATTTGTGGCGGTAGTTGTTGTATCTGTATTTCTATTGCCAGTTTTGTCAATGTTGTCTTTATTTTCGGATTCATCGTGCGTTACATTAGTAAGATTTACTCCTTCTCTCGCTTCACCAGTAACACTACTTCTCTTGTCCTTACTGTCAACCCCGTATTCACTTCCAGTTCCATCTCTTCTGGTGTCTTCATTTCCGTTAAAATCTTTCTTATGAACGGTTGTCAAATCGACATCATAGAACGGATTGAACTTCAATAACTCACTTTCATATAGCTTATTATAATAGGGCATAATCATGTTCAATCTGTCAGCCATTCTCAGTTTCCAAAGTCCGACAGTTTCTTCACAAATTTCCCTTGTATAATAATGCCGCAGAATTTTGATTTCAAGAGGTAACCTATAATTCTCATCGAATATAGGAAAATCGAAATCAAATACCGTAGGTGCCGCTGTTGAAAGTATGTTCTGTATTGAAGTAAATCCCTGACTTTCAGTAAGCCCGTTTGCTGTTTCACAAATGAATCTTACCTCTGTTGTAAATTTACTCATCTACCCACCAATTCTTCCTCAGGTTTTCCTCCAACACCATCAGTATTGGGGTTACCGTCAACTGTATCGTTTGTGTTATCAAGAGACTGGAAGTCTTCCCTAAAGTCGCACCAGATATCAAGACCAAACATATCGTTAATTTGCTTACATGCTTCTCGCCTTGATTCAAGCCTGCTATAACGACTTGCAACCGTACCACCTTGGTTTCGAGTTACTTCATCCTTAATCATTCGTTCGCGCTTTTGGATATTGATATTACTGATACCAAGATAGGTAAGACATTCATTCCAAATCTGAGTTTTAAGCATGAATATTTTATCAGCTACATAAGGCGCGCCAGTTGTAAGAACTTGAAGCGAATTAGGATTGAGATTTTTATCACCGTAGATTACAGGTTCGTTACCGTCATATTCTTTATATAGATTCTTTAACGTAAGTCTCTGCGTTTCATCACAGCTTATTAGAATAGGTGTTTTCTGTGCATTTGCGTTTACATCAATGATTCTATCAAGATTATACAATCTCATTGAAAACTGTTCTACATCAAGAAGTGAGTTAGTGTGGAGTAAATTGTTGAAGATGATTACGGAGTTATCTTCGTCTAAAGTTTTGTTATATCCATTTGAAGCATAGGCGGTACGAATGGTGGGAATCTGATATATATTAAGATGTCCGCCAATCATGGTTCTAAGACCGAGATAACCAAGTACTTCGTCTTTGAAAAATACCGCAAAGCCATCTGCAAATAGAATAAGTTCAAGAAAACGTGGGTCAACGGATTCAGGCAGGTTCTTCCACTCAAACATAGAAATAGCTAACTCAGTAATACGATTGTAATACTGCATATAGGTGTAATTGTTAAGTTTTGCGCTCTGCCAGAATTCGCGATTTTTTTCTCGCTTATAATTGCTCATTTTAATACCACCTTATGGTGTAATAGGACTATTATCCAAGGAATAATCACCTATTTCATCACCGTCATTCCAGAAAGTTATTCCAGTATTATATATTTCACAAATATTGGACGCAGAATCAGATGGCAATGAGCCTTTCAATGTGCATCCAATTGTTTTAACATATGTCCAATGCGGTCTTGCATTTCTATTTGGTACTTTATTTCGCTTACACGCATATCCAAATCTTGTAAAGAAATCGTCAACAATTTTTGCGTAATCTCTTTTAATACAAACAGAATTAAATGTAAATCTCGCTCGTCCCAATCCGGTATTAAGAGATTCTACCCGTGTTTGTCCAAACATTTGATTAGGAGCATTTTTAGCATCCTGAACTTTAGCGACATTTTGCTGAACTTGAGTATAGGCACTAACAAGCGGTCTAATAACACCTTGCGCAGAGTTAGTTAAATTGGAAAACCCTCCAACAGTTCCCTCAAACGAATTTCCCTGTACACCTGCTAAATTAAGCAATCCAAACGGTGAAACAGTTGATGCCAAGTTAATTGCACCAAAGGTTGCATTGGTAATTCCATTAAGCATAGCAGACAAATTGCTTGCATCTATACTGTTTTTGTTCAACGCCCACCATGCACTAAATGCGTCACCCGCCCAAGCACAGTTAGGAAAATTACTATAAGTTATTCCCTCATCATAATAATCTATAACATGCTTATAGGCATACGGATAGCACAAAACAACAGGCATTGTGGCTTACGCTCCTGCTATCTTAAATGTATACAAATCACTGTCTAACCAGTTTTCCCATTTATAGGTTGCGATTTGACCTGAATTGTTCGAGACAGTGAGAAAATAGTAAGGATAGCAAAATAGTTTTTTGTTCTTAGGGAAATATCCATCAATAGAAACGAAAGAAGGTGACAGTTGCTTTGTGACCACTACAGGAGTTGTAGGTATTTGTACATGCATAGGATACGGAAGACCAGTTGAAGGAGTTAAGAACTTAGGGTATTGGTATACCGCCACTACTTCATCCTGATAAAACGCATCTAATTCTGTATCAACGGTTGAAGGGCTTGTTGGGTCTAATCCCGCTTCAATTCTAAGAGGTGTATATACGCCATTTATGTCTTTTGAAGTAGGCGGCTGTGTTTCGTCTCTTAATCTTCTGTTAGCAAGAATACATACATACTGTTCTGACATGTCAAAGTAATCTGTATCATGTACTACATATTCTGACCCGATATCTATATTTTCTTCAACTATGTTCTCAAATAATATATC
>JAZNQB010000045.1:0-7553 GCA_045589995.1 Paludibacteraceae bacterium | reverse complement strand
GTGAATTGGTAGAGAAAGAGGCATTGGGTATCGTCACTACGCACTATACTAATCTGAAGCATTTTGCAGAACAGACGCCTAAAGTGGTGAATGGTGCTATGCTATACGACCGTCAAGAGATGCGTCCGCTCTTCCAGTTATCCATAGGACAAGCAGGTAGCAGTTTCGCTGTTGAGATAGCACGGCAGATAGGATTGAGTGAACCCATCATCCAATACGCCACGGACTTAGTGGGAGAGGAACATATTGATTACGATAAGCATTTGCAGGATATAGCCCGCGATAAGCGCTATTGGGAGAATAAGCGTCAGCAGATACGGCAGAAAGAGAAAGCATTAGAGGAGCGCATCGCGCAGTACGATGAGCAGATGAGTAGTATCAGGCAGAAGAAACGCGAGTTATTAGAAGAAGCGCGCCAACAAGCTGCAGACTTGCTACAACAGAGTAATGCCACTATTGAGCGCACTATTCGAGAAATCAAAGAAGCCAAAGCAGACAAGGAGCGTACTAAAGCCGCTCGTAAGAAAGTAGAGGCAATGAAGGAGAAGGTGAAGAGTGTAGAGCCGAGAGTGAAGAGCACAAAGACGAAAGTGGAGATGAATGGTAAACGAGTGCTGAAGGATTTTAGTGAGTTGCGCGCGATAGGAAAGCAAATGGCAAAGGAGACGACGCAGACTGCTTCTAAACCTATCTCCAACACGACCGTTCGCAATACAGTTCGCCAACGAACACTCTCTTTTGAACGCACATTAGACCTGCGTGGCATGCGTGTGGACGAAGCTACAGAAAGACTCATTGCTTACATGGATGACGCACTCATGGTAGGAGCTGGAGAAGTGACAATCTTACATGGCACAGGCACTGGTGCACTCAAGCAACTCACACGCGATTATCTAAATGATATAAATAGACGCCGTCACAAGAGAGGACAGGTTCCATTAGAGTATGGCGACGGGGATGTGAACCATGGCGGCGCCGGACTGACAATAGTGTATTTATAAGAGTATATGAAAAAGAGTTATTTTATTCTCCTATTCGCTGTATGTGCGAATATGTTATGGGCTGGTAACCCGGGATTTGGAGACCGCCGTTACAGCCTTACTGTGATGGGCGAATATGCCTATAATGAGGCATGGCAGCACCATGGAAACTTAGATGTGCAGGCACTCTTGCCTATCAATCCGCATTTCGAGATGGAAGCCAAAATGCAGTTATCCACTGCGAATGTCTATACGGGCGTCGTGCAGTTGCGTCCGAAATTCGAATTGCCTGTGGGTGAGATGTTCGTAGAGACGGATGTGATGTATCGTGCTATTGCTCGTAACCAGATGGGCGATATAACAGCCGCTTTGGGTGTAGGGTACCGTATGGATTATGTGTCGGTTACCGTGGGACTATTCGGGCGAGTGTTAGATAACTGGAATAGAGATATGCACTCGAATGAAACATTTGTGGTAGAACCATTCAACTTACTCTATCGCGTGGAGGTTTTCTGCCGTCCGCAGAGCAACCCATGGAACTTATCATTCTGTATCAGCAATGTGGATGATTATCAGATGGAGCGTATGTGGCAACCGCTCTTTATGGTAGGAGCACATTACGATGTGGACGAGCATTGGAGATGGCTTATTGGGGCAGAATGTAAACCTACGGGTATGTTCCACCTCGATGCTACTTTCTATGGCGCTAATGTACGAACGGGTTTCACTTATAAATTCTAATCATTATGAGAAAGATATATGTTTATTTAGCAATATGTGCTGCTTTTTGCGCTTGTGGTGATAATCCTACTTTGGATATAGCAGGTATGTTCTCGCCACAAGGACCTACTATCAAGACGCGTTTTGACCATTCAATGGCGTATAATGATAAGGTGGGTGAGATACACCTTGATATGCAGCAGGATGATTATGTGGTTTATACCTGTGCTGATAGTCATATCAATAAGGCACATCGTAACTTGGCTTATTTTGTCAATCAGTACGAAGCAGAGAGTTCTCCTAAGATTGCTATCCATTTAGGCGATTTGATAGATGCGCAGCATAATTTTGCAGAGGCAGATAGTGTGCTTCATTTAGGCGGACGAAGCATAGAAGATACACTCTTTATCACACCCGGTAACCACGATATATATTTCTATCAATGGGATATATACCGCAGTTATTACCATACTTCTGTTTATTGCTTTGATACGAATAATGGTTCTAAGAAATTAGACCTATTCATCTGCTTGGACTCGGCAGATGGCGAATTAGGTAATAAGCAAGTCAATTGGTTGAAGGACCTATTGGCAGAGAAAGCAGATGATGGTTATCGTCATATTATAGCCTTCACACATACGCACATGTGGAAGTTAGACATGTCGCAAGGTCACACCAGCAATTATGCCTTAGAGAGCACCTATGAGTTAACTTCTATCTTAGGGAAATATGGTGTAGATTATGTATGGAGCGGTCACCAACATTCCCGCCAGTTGGTGGAATATAATGGTGTCACCTATATGGCAATAGATGCTACTAAAGACCAAGAGAGTAATCAGGCTTATATGATAGCCAACATAGGTGAGAGAATAACTTATGACTACCCTGATTATCCAAAAGTGAGTGAATAATTGCTATTCACTCACTTTTCTTATTATTTTCTTGTACCTTTGAATGCGTTCTTTCCTATTTGTATTTCAGGTGGGAAGAGTGGTTGCTTGAGGCTTTCACAATTTTGGAAAGCACTCACACCTATGCGCTTAATAGTAATAGGGAAAGACACTTTGCGTAGATTCTTACACTCTGCAAACGCTTCGTCTCCAATGACTTGAATAGAGTCGTTGAAAGTGAGTTCGCGTATGTTTCGGCAGTTATAGAAAGCGCCTGTGCCTATCTCTCTCAGTTTTTGATTGAATTTAATCGTCTTGAGACTGATACATTGTGCAAATACGGCATCGCTCAGCACTTTGAGTTTCTCCGGCAGTTCTATATCCATGAGCATTTTACATTCTTGGAACGCTGCTTCTTCTATCATATGTATATTAGTGGGCATGAGTGCAATGCTCTCCAGTTGTTGGCAGTTATGGAATGCGCGCACACCGATACGGAAAGTGCTCTTCGGTATATTCACTCTCTCTAATAGTAGGCATCCAGCGAATGCTTCGTCTCCCACGGCGTATAGTCCGTCAGGTAAATTAGCGCGGTAGAGACGCGTACATCCCTGGCACATCTGTTTCGGAAGCGAACTCACCCCTGTAGGAATCGTTATCTCCCGCAATACGGAGCAACCTGCGAAAGCCATATTACCAATAAACTCCAATGTGCTTGGTAAGTCAATCTTTTCTAAGTTTGAGCATCCTGCGAATACACCATGGTCAATGCGTTTGAGTTGTGCAGGCAGTGTGATTTGTTTGATTGTGTGGCATTTATAGAATGTACCTTGCTCTAATATCTCAATGCTATCACTTAATACTTGCTCGCGTAGGTTCTCACATTCATAGAAAGCACCCATACCTAAATACTTTAAGTTAGCAGGCAGTGTGGCTTGCTTGAGCAGTTTACATCCATAGAAAGCAAACTTATGCACATGACTCACTGTGGCTGGAATGGTAACAGTCGTTAGGTTCTCACATTGATAAAAAGCCGCCGCAGGGATGGCTGTGATGGTATTTGGGATGACTATCGTCTTTAATTGTTCGCGCTCAGCAAACGCTCGCTCTGCGATGAGGCGGATAGGTTTCTTGGACTTGAATACATACTTAGCAGGCAATGACTTATTTGTCGCTACCAAGCAGCCATCTATAATAAGTGCTCCTTTGCGCCATTTCTTCTCGTTTTGGTAGATACCGCAATTGAGGAAAGCATCTTCTCCGATAGAAGTGATGGTAGGTGGAATGACCACTTTCTGTAGGTTTTTGCAATCGCGGAAGGTCTCATGGTCAATACGCGTAATGCATGTAGGTAAATCAACGCGCACTATGGTCTTATTCCCTTGGAACGCGCCAGCAGCAATGAGTCGTGTTCCTTCCGGCACAACGAAACGAGGTTTGATAGTCTTGTCTGTTGCAATGAGGATACTATCAATCCATAAACACCCTTCTTGCCAATTCTCTTTGTTGAGCATAATGCCAGTACCATCAAAAGCCGAACGGTAGATGCGCTCGATAGATTGAGGTAATACGATTGTTTGTAGGTTTTTACATCCCTTAAAGGCTCTATCGGCAATAGAAGTAACAGTGTAGGTATTCTGCCCTACGATAATCTTCTCTGGAATCATTATCTCTCCCGTTGCCTGAGTATTAAGTGCTACCTCAGCAGTTAAGTGGTTTTCGTCTAATGTATAACGAAGGTCCTGATAAGTAGCTTCTTCTGCTTGGAGCGGAAGAATACAAATGAGAATGGATAGAAGGGCAAGTAAGTTGACTCGTTTCATATTGATTATTGTATTTTTTGACCAGTAATTGTGTATAATTGGTTGTTGAGGGCTATGTATATTTGTCCGTTTTGTATGACTTTTCTAACCTGTGAATTATTCTTTTGATAGTCAATGTGCATAGGAAGGTCTAAACCCAATAGGTAGCAAATGGCATTTTCTATGAGTCGCTTTCCTGCATGTGTGAGATGGGCGGTTGAGTACTCAGATACACCTATCATGAGCATTTTCTCTGGCAGTATAGTGCCATTGCAATCGGTTCCAGCTGGCAGTTCGGCAATGGTGGTATAAGTATTATTAGAAGTAGGTGTTGCCAATAGGGTGTAACCAGTGGTATTTGTCCATGTGCTGATAGCTGTTACCGCATTGGTATTGCATTGTTCGAATAGTTGCAGTTCGCCATCAGTGATGGGTAGGTTCTGAAAAATAGGGTGGGTGCTGTCTGTTATGCTTACACTCAAGTCAGAGGTGTTTACTGCATTTCCCCATGACCATACTCCGCTTTTTAACAAGAAAGGTTTGAGAAGCAACATGGGTTTGTTGTAACCTTTGAGCGGTGTGAAACCCGCTGCGCTGCTCTTGGGTTTGCAGCCCAAGACGATAATTTCATAAGGAGTATAGTCCACACTCGCATCCATGGCATTGGTCTCTACTATCCATAGCTTATCATTGGTGCGCAAATAGTTCAGCAGTGCTTGGTCTTCAGTGGCACCCGGAAGAGTAACAAACGCAATAGCATGTGTGCCTTCAGGTTGTACAGCAGGGATAGTATCTTCAGGGAGAGGAAGATGCTCCTCACCTGCACTCTCATAGCAACCTAAGTCTGGTGCTGATCCATTATAACCGATATTAACATCTATACCTGCGTCAATCAGTTTGGAACCATCCACAAGGCGCATGAAAGTTCCTTCTTGGAGTGAACCATCGGCTTGGCGAACGGATAATATCTCAGTGGTATCCAGTGACTGGAAGTCACTCACAGCACATGTAAATCCACTATTCCAACTATTATGGTCGTTAGCTACCAATGTTTGCGATTTATAGCTATCGCCTTTAATGCTATTAAGACTGATATTATTTTGCAGGGTGTTGGCTCCATAAGCAGTGGTAAATCCGTAATTAACGGTATTGGCATAGGCAGAGTTATTGTATAGCCACATTGTGCCGCCGTTATTGTTTTGGTCGAATCCCTTGGTGTTATTGGCAACGGCTAAGCAGTGATGAACAATCACTTGGTGGTTGGTACCTTTACCGCCCATCTTAAATCCATTACCATTACCTTGGCAAGGATACTTATCCATTGTAATTTTGATAGTATTACCATAACGGTCGGTCATGGTGGTTCCTATCTTGCTATCGAACCATGCTTTATCTGTCTCGTAGCGCGGATTATTGGTCATGTCGTAGGTGGCAGGACCATTTTGATAACAAACGCAGTATTCCATGATGGTTTGGGTATTGCTCACACGCTCAAAGAAGTCCCATCCGTCATCGCTATTACCCCATGCACGGCAACCTATATAATGATTACCATTTCCTGTGAACTGCTTATCTGCAAATCCATCAGCGTTGCCTCCGAAATTAGCCGTTGTGCCGCTCATCGTCTGATAGTCAAAATTATGGTGACTATCCACATTCTTAATGATATTATCTCCGCCATTCTTCATCTGGCATCCTGTATCTCCACTACCATAGATATCTAAGTTCTCAAATAAACAGAAACTGCCTTCGTTGTATAAATTGTTCTTGCCCGAATAACGCAAGGTGAGGTTCTTGATATGCAGATAAGTACAGTTGTTCTTAATCTGCAATCCACGTGTGCCGTATGGCGTGGTGCGGAAATCCAGAATGGCGTCGTACGAACCTTTGCTATTCATAGGGTCGTAGCCTGCAATCACAATGTGTTTCTGCTTTGTGCCATTCAATTTCTGTATTGTGGTCTTGTCCAGATCATATTGCCCTGCAAGGAGATATAAGGTGTCACCAGGGTTCTTAAGTAATGATAATCCCTTGGTAAAGGTGGTTGGTGTATCATACGAGAATCCATCTCCTGCTCCTTTAGGGGAGGAATAATATGTGGCAGCGAACGAACTAAGTGCCAAGGTGCATATTACCAATGAGATTAATCTTTTTTTCATAACATAAAATGTATTTTGAGTCGTAGTATGGTGAATGTCACTATGAGTTTGTTTCTATATGTCTGTCCTTTGCGTAGTTGACGCAGTTGGTGCATGATGCGTTGCTCCGCTTCTTGGTTTCGCTTGGAGGTAGTGCTGGTGGGGTTGGTAGTGTAATAGTAGCCAGCATATGGTATTTGGCGGCAAGTAGCATTGCTGCACCATAGTTGTACTGAGAAAAGCACATCCTCGTAAATCATTCCCTCTGGAAAAGATAATCCATGTAGTGCCTTGCGCTTATATAACCGCGCCCAAGCAGCAGTGAACTGATAAGCATGCTTTGCAATAATTGTTCTGCCCTCTTTCTTATAACCACTCTGCACATAATCTACCCCTTGGATAGCCTCTATATGCTGTTGACACCAATCGGGTGCCAAATAATCATCTGCATCCACAAAAGCAATATATTCACCTTTTGCATGGCGCAAACCGAGGTTGCGGGCAGCAGACTGACCTGCATGGGGTTGGGTAAGCACAATGACGCGACTGTCTTTACCTGCATAGGCCTGAGCAATCGCAAGACTATTATCCGTACTCTCATCATCAATCAGGATAATTTCAAGCGAATAGGCTCCGCGTTGTGCGATGATAGATTCCAAGCATTGCGCAAGGTATTGTTCGGCATTATATGTAGGGATGATGAAGCTAATCATACCGTTATTTTATATAACTTTTGTGCGCAAAAGTACTAATTTTTTTTGATATACGCAAGGCAAATGTTTAAAAATATAGAATAACTATGTAAATTTCTTGCATATTTGATTTATTTGTTGTAATTTTGTAGCCGAATATTTTAGCTATCATGAGTGGAAAGAAAAGAATATTGCTGACGGGAGTAGGCGCACCGGGTGTGCAAGGTACTTTATTCGCTTTACGGCAGTTGGATGTACATATAACAGGTACCGATACAAATGAGGAAGCGGTAGGTCGTTATCTATGTGATGCATTTGCAGTCATTCCTCC
>JAZNQB010000044.1:0-19620 GCA_045589995.1 Paludibacteraceae bacterium | reverse complement strand
GGGTTGATTTAATACCTGAAAAGGTTGACTGAGAGTATTGAATACAGAGTGGTGAGGAGGGCGATAAGGTCTTTAAGGTCCTTAAGGACGATAAGGACGATAAGGGCTAAAGAAATCCCTACTAGCCTAACTAGATAAAATAGCCCAACTAGATAAAATAGCACCCTAGTGCACTAGGGACCTAGCATTTTAAGAGAAGGTTATATCGGGATAAGGACATATCGGGATAGCGAAATTAGACCGCATTTATGCAAGTATAATAGGCTTATTAGTGCTTCGAAAATAAAGAATAATATTCTTTTTAGACGATATTTTCGTTAATTTCTTGCATATATGCAAAAATTGTTGTAAATTTGCAGCCAGTTTGGAATGTGCGTGCGCACACGAGGGGCAGATAACACATGAAAGTCAGAGATAATATTATTGTGAGACAATGAAAAAAAAGATAGTAATCATAGCTGGAGGAGACAGTAGCGAGTATGAGGTATCACTACGCTCTGCTGCGGGTATATACTCCTTCTTAGACCATGAGCGATACGACACTATTATCGTTCGTATGAAAGGCAATGACTGGCAAGCTCTGCCGGGCATCAATCCACTGCAAGATGACTTATTGCAAGTGGGCGCACCTATTGACAAAAACGATTTCTCCTATATACACAACGGGCAAAAACACCATTTCGATTTTGTCTATATCACCATACATGGCACTCCCGGCGAGAACGGTGTTCTGCAGGGTTACTTGGACATGCTGCGTATTGCTTACTCTTGTTGTGGTGTTTTAGCTGCTGCATTATCGTTCAATAAATACGCATGCAATCATTACTTATCCGGCTTTGGCATCCAGACGGCTAAGAGTATTCTTTTGCGCGCGGGCGCGCCCATCCCAAGCGCACAAAGCATCATAGCCGAAGTAGGGCTTCCATGCTTTATCAAATCGAATGTAGGTGGTTCGAGTTTCGGGTGCAGCAAAGTGAAGCATATAGACGAAGTGATGAGCGCTATCGAGAAAGCTTTCGCAGAAGGAGACGAAGTGATATGCGAAGCCTTCCTACAGGGCACAGAGGTTACATGTGGTGTATATAAGACCCGCAACAAATCCGTTGCTTTCCCTATTACAGAGGTGGTAACTGAAAACGAGTTTTTTGACTACGACGCCAAATACAAAGGTCAGGTAGATGAGATTACTCCGGCGCGCATTCCTGACGCCATTCGAGATCGCATACAAGCAGAAACACTTCGCATATACGACATACTTGGATGTCAAGGTATAATACGCGTTGATTGGATCATCACAGAGGGTGAAAAAATCAATTTGCTTGAAGTAAACACTACCCCCGGCATGACAGCTACCAGTTTCATTCCACAGCAAGTACGCGCTGCGGGATTAGACATTAAGGATGTACTGACAGACATCATTGAGTCCATCCTACCATAACACGATTGATATATTTGAGAAGATATGAAAGATATTCAAAACGCTATTGCGCAATTAGATTGGAAGCGCGAACCATTTGGTCTTTATGAACCCATTGAGTACATCCTCAATTTAGGAGGAAAACGCCTGAGACCCATGTTAGCCGTCTTGGCTTCACAAATCTTCAACGGAGACAAACAGGATGTTCTTCCTGCAGCACTTGCTTTGGAGGTTTTTCACAACTTTACCCTTTTGCATGACGATGTGATGGATAAAGCCGAAGTACGCCGAGGTTATCCTACAGTACACACCAAATGGGATGAGAACACAGCTATCTTATCTGGCGACCAGATGATGATTGAAGCCTATAAGCAACTCGCACTACTTCCAGACGACAAACTGCCACAAGTACTGCGTTGGTTTAATGAAATGGCTACTTCCATCTGCGAAGGTCAGCAGTACGATATTGATTTCGAGCACAGCACTACTGTCTCTATTAACGATTACCTGATGATGATAGAGAAGAAGACAGCCCTCCTTTTGGCACATTCTCTCCGCATAGGCGCGTACATAGCCGGTGCGAGTACAGACGAACAAGAAGCGCTCTATCAATACGGACGCCACATAGGAATTGCATTCCAAATACAAGACGATGTATTGGATGTCTATGGTGACCCTTCGTCCTTCGGCAAAGCAATAGGAGGAGATATATGCTGCAACAAAAAAACATTCCTTCTTCTTACCGCATTGGATATCGCTGATGCCGAGAGCAAGGCAGAGTTGCTCCAATGGCTTATTACATCCAATCAGAATGAAGAGAAAATCAAAGCTATTACATCTATTTACACCCGATTAGGTGTTCGAGAGATAGGAGAGGCCGTTATGGAAGACCATACCGCCGAAGCATTAGCCCAATTAGAGTTGCTGCCACAAAACGAGTACACGAACCAACTAAGAGTGTTAGCAGAAAAATTAGCCACACGAAAACGATAATACTATGCCCTACCGTCGATTACCCAACACAGACCTTGCACGCTTACACGCCTTGCAGCATGCGATACAGAAAGCTCAGTCAGCAGACTACACCGAGCAAGTATTGCCATACAAAGTACAAAGCGAAGCACAGCGTTTCCTCGTACAATTCGAGAATGCTGTCATGCAATCCAAAGATAACTACAGCAGTAAAGTGAGTGCAAACAAACAATACCGACATATCGTGCAGAATGCAAGAATGTACATCTCGCACTTTATCCAAGTACTCAATCTCGCTGTCATTCGCGGAGAGATAAAAAAAGACCTGAAGGCTCTATATGGTTTGGACATTAACAACCATATTGTGCCCGACTTGTCCACCGAGGAGTGCATTCTGGAATGGGGAAAGAAAATTATTGAAGGAGAACAGCAACGCGTTTCTATGGGTGGTTTTGCTATCTACAATCCTACCATCAACAAGGTTAAAGTACACTACGATATCTTCTGCGAGCACCAAGGTAACCACACACTGGTGCAACAAAACACCACACGCGTGCGAACAAACCTCGACGCACTACGCTCCGAGGCAGACGCTATCATACTCAACATATGGAATCTCGTGGAGACTTATTTCCGCGACCTACTACCATACGAAAAACTACAGAAATGCAAATCCTATGGAATGATATATTATCCGCGCAAGGGAGAAAAAATGCCGACCCCAGAAACGGATCGGCAACTAAAATTGATACAAGATAGCCAGCCTACGATTCAATGGTTAACTGAGGAGTGACCACCCTGTCCATTCGCACATCCCACAAGTGATAAGGAATATTATGCTTCTTCAATTGAAACGAATAGCATACACCCACCTTCTTCACCGAAGAATGACGGCTGAGAAACTTGTCATAATACCCACCACCACGACCAATACGATGACCACGCTGGTCAAAAACAACTCCAGGGACAAGAATCAAATCTATCTTCCCCTTATAAGGAGGCGTTTGAGGCTCAGGAATACCATAATGTCCTTTAAACATCATTTCCTCACCCTCGTACGGATGAGCATCCATATAACGGCGATGAGTAACAGGAAAAAGAAAGGTTTTCTCACCCGCATACTTGTTGAGCAAGGGACGCAAATCCACCTCATTATGGATAGGATAATAGAGCATCACCGTCTTGGCTGCCTTAAAAGAAGGCATATGCTCCAAACGAGCCATAATAAGAGCGGACTGCTCCGCTACCTGCTCTGGAGTCATGATACGACGCTGCTGCTCAACAATACCACGCATAGCCAACTGAGCACGGCGAATACGAGCCCAAGGTAGCAACAATTTTAAATCATGTAGTTGAGACGCAAATAACATAATACGAATTTCATTTGGGACTGCAAAGGTACTACTTTTTTCCCAAACAACCAAATTAAAAACTATTTTTACGGAAATAAACACACAATGAAATACATCACACACATCATTACCGCCGTTTGCTGCGCACTTATCTTCATCAGTTGCGAGACGACAACAACAGAGGAAAAGACCTCTAATATAGCACAACTGAAGGCCTTTTCTTTTGCCCGTAACGACTCCATGCCAGGACTTGCACAAGCTATCTTCACCATAGAGGACAGACTGGATACCGGTTTGGTGTGGAACAAAGATTCTATGCTATACGGCACACAACTTGATTCAGTCGTTCCACGATTCGTTTACGCAGCCACACCTGGATCTGCCTATCTTACTTTATCAGATGACACACTCGAACTCAAAGGAGGCTACGACACATTTGATTTCACAAAAACACCTATATTTCTCACCATTCGCTCAGCAGACGGATCCAACACAAAAGTATATGAGATACAGCCCACCGTGCATCAAGTTGACCCCGACCTATACACATGGACACAACTAACAGCCGGCATTTACCCCGAGGACGAAAGCGAACAATGTGTACTACTACTCAATAATGAGTTCGTTATGCTTACTTCCAATGGTTTCGAACTGAAAGCATGGACTTCCACCGAAGGAGAACAATGGACTAATTTAGGTCCACTATCTGGACTTCATTCCGGTGCACGCATACGACAAGTGATAAGCGATGGCACACAACTCTATTACGGAGAAGGAAATAATATTTACACCTCTAAGGATGCCACTCATTGGACTGCCATGCACTCCGCATATACCATACACACCATGCTTCTCTATTGGAATAAAAATGTATGGGCTCTCGTAGAGAATAACGGCTACGAGCTGGCCATATGGGACGGCACACAAATGCAACTAACAGGATTACGACCTAATAGCGATTTCCCTATCAGTAATTTTGCTGCTGTGAACTTCCACAGTGCCAGCCAACGAGAAAGAGCATTAATCATAGGTGGATACGCACAGAATGGCAAAGCACTCAACACACGCTGGAACTTGGAGTACTCACCCTACTCCACTACAGGCAACGCCTATCGTATGGAGGAGTTCTCTATTGATAGACCCACTTTTACTTCTTTAACCGGTGTTTCCGTCATTTGGTATAACAATCAACTACTGATGTTCGGTGGTGTAGATGCCAATAGAAACTATTTCGGGCGTAACATACTTATTTCCAATGACGAGGGACTTAACTGGACACCAGCAGACTCTACGAAAAATCAATTACCTCTCGAATACGGCGAGAGACAAAAACAAAACGCTATTGTACGAAATAACAATATCTACCTCTTCGGAGGACAAGACAAAAACACCACCTACAGCGATGTCTATCGTGGCAAACTAAACTCTATTAATTGGTAAAACAAGACAAAGACAAACACAAACATATAAACTATAAAATAAACATCATTATGACTATCAACAATTACAATTTTGCCGGCAAGAAGGCAATTGTTCGCGTGGACTTCAATGTGCCACTCAACGAGAATGGAATCATCACAGACGACACCCGTATCCGCGGAGCGCTCCCTACACTAAAGCACATTTTGGATAATGGCGGTTCGCTCATTATCATGAGCCATATGGGCAAACCCAAAGGTAAAGTGCAAGCTAAATACAGCCTCAGTCAAATCGTGGATGCAGTAAGTGCAGCACTCGGCACTCCTGTTCAATTCGCAGACGATTGCGCCAAAGCCAAAGAGCAAGCAGACGCACTCAAAGCAGGCGAAGTGCTCCTGCTCGAGAACCTTCGTTTCTATCCAGAAGAAGAAGGAAAACCTGTAGGTATTGACAAAGAAGATCCAGCTTACGAGGACGCAAAGAAAGCTATGAAAGCAAGTCAAAAAGAGTTTGCAAAGACACTCGCATCTTATGCTGATTGCTATGTAATGGATGCCTTTGGAACTGCACACCGTAAGCACGCCTCAACAGCCGTTATCGCTGACTATTTTGATGCTGACAATAAAATGCTCGGTTTCCTCATGGAGAAAGAAGTGGCTGCTGTTGACGCAGTATTAGGCGATATTAAGCGTCCATTTGTGGCTATCATGGGTGGCTCTAAAGTATCTTCTAAGATTGGTATCATTGAGAATCTCCTTGGCAAAGTGGACAAACTCATCCTCTGCGGTGGTATGACATATACCTTCGCCAAAGCACACGGAGGTGAGATAGGCAATTCTATTGTAGAACTTGACAAATTAGAGGTTGCTCTTGGCGTAGAAGAGATGGCTAAAAAGAATGGTGTAGAGCTTGTACTTGCGCACGATGCCATCTGCGGAGACGCATTCAGCAACGATGCTAATCAGCAGGTATACCCAGCTACTAACATCCCTGAAGGTTGGGAAGGTATGGATGCAGGTCCTGAATCACAAAAGAAATTCGCAGCAGCCATCAAGGGTGCAAAGACTATTCTATGGAATGGCCCTGCTGGCGTATTCGAGTTCGACAACTTCAGCGGAGGTAGCCGCACTATCGGTTTGGCTATTGCTGAAGCAACCAAAGAGGGTGCTTTCTCACTCATCGGTGGAGGCGACTCTGTAGCATGCGTAAACAAGTTCGGATTAGCAGACCAAGTATCATACATATCCACCGGTGGTGGTGCGCTGCTCGAAGCCATCGAAGGCAAAGTATTACCTGGCGTAGCTGCTATCAAAGGATAAGACAATAGAATAATCATATATCCAACAATACACTACACAATGGAAATAGTAGGAAAAATTATCGCTGTTTTGCCTGAGCAAAGCGGCATTGCCAAGAATGGCAATCCATGGAAAGTGCAAGCATATGTTTTAGAGACCACAGAGCAATATCCTCGTAAAGTGCATTTTGAGATTTTTGGCGAAGAGCGCATCAAGCAAAACCCATGTGCCATAGACCAACTTGTTACTGTTAGTTTCGATATTGAGAGCCGCGAGTTCAATGGTCGTTGGTATACATCCATCCGTGCTTGGAAAGTGGTACAAGGAGACACTACCCAACCTGCACAACCAGCCGCAGCCGCTCCTGCTGCACCAGCTGCAGCACCACAACCTGCAACGGAAAGCATCGAAGCAGCCAATGTGCAGCCATTCGACCCAACAGTCAATGACAACACCAGTGATCTGCCATTTTGAGACGCAAAATTAAAATAGCAACACTCATCCTCTTGTTAGCGGGCAGCGCTATACTATGCGCTGTTCGCTGGCAAGCATGGTTCGGTATGCAACCCGAACCCGAATGGACTGGAGATACTTTAGTACATAGGTTTGTCACTTTTGCCAACGAAACTATTCCCGGTTTTACTCAGACACCACAAGGATGGGAAGAGACGACTACTACTCACTCTTTGGACATCCTTGTATTTGGAGACATACACAACAACCTAACCAAAGACGATTATTCTACTATTGCAGCCCGGCACCCACAGATAGATATCGTAGCCCAAGCAGGTGATTGGTTGCAAAGAGGCCAATTCTTTTATTACCAGCAACTACTGCAAGAATGGCTTGCCACACCGCTCTGTAAAAAACCGGTTATCAACTGCCCAGGCAACCACGAATATACCAAAGGCATAGGCAAGACCTTACCTACCGAATGGTACACTTGGTTTCCACACCCTTTGAACGGTCCTTTAGATCATATGGGAAGCATGTACTATGTCGATTTCCCACAACTACGATTTATCGTCATGGACACCTCTCCACTCAATCGTATAGTCTATCTCACACGCACACTCACATGGTTACAGAAAGCTATCAACACAGCAGGAGATAGATATATCATAGTCATGATGCATCACCCTATTCTCGCTGCAGCAGAGGGACGATTTAACACCCTTATTTATGCTGCATTCCGCTATGCCTCAGGGCAGACAGATCTTGTCATCAGCGGGCACGACCATGTATATATGAGGCATATGCCTTTCCTTGTACTTAACACAGCTGGCAAACTTAAACAACCACGGCTATACCCAAATAGCGACTATGCTACTACCGAACCTGTTTACAGCATTCTTTCCATTCCATCCAATACATCACCAGCACATCTTTGCACCTATCGCGTCAAAGATGGTAAACTTATAGATAGTTGTCATGTTTACAACAGACGCAGTAGTCCTATTTCTACAGTCGCACTCCGATAAGGCTCATATTCTTCATACATACACACGCGCGCACGGACGTGTTAATTATAAGGTGTATGGAATAGGAAGAAGGAATGCTATAGGCCTCTATCATCCCTTTAATCTCATACAGATTACCACCTCTACGCCGTTTAACGAACAAACAGGCGCTTTCCCCACTCTGCGAACAGCCTGTCTCTCACATGTGCCGCAAACCCTATCAACTGACCCATACAAAAAGACCATAGCACTCTTCCTAAGCGAGATTATATATCACACCTTACTCCACCCCATGCCAGACGAGAATATGTTCGAATATCTCCGGCAAGCCATTCTACTATTAGACAGTGAAGGAAACCAACCTGATTTTCATCTACAATTCCTCATTGGTTTTGCAAGCCAATTAGGCTTCGGAATAGACGAGCATACTCACCCTCATTTGATACGCAAGCCCGACACACGCAGCCAAAGACAACAACAGTTACGCGAACTATGTACATATTTCAGCGAGCACATAGACAACTGGCAGTTACCTCGCTCACTTGACATTCTGATGGATGTTTTTGACTAAAAGAAAGAGAAATTGTTACTTTTTGTTGAAAAAATTTTGCCATTTAAAAAAAAAGCAGTACCTTTGCGTGCTTTTTTCGTATAAACCCGTCCTCGTGAGAGGACATAAATATATAAATGACAATGAAACGTACATTCCAACCATCTCAGCGCAAGCGTCGCAACAAACACGGTTTCCTTGAGAGAATGGCAACCGCAAACGGTCGTCGTGTATTGGCAGCTCGCCGTGCAAAAGGTCGTAAGAAACTGACTGTTGCTGACGAAGGACGCCACAAGTATTAATTAGGCACAAAGCCTTCATGAGCAATAACGCTACAGGGAAAAGAGATCTTATCTCCTTTCCCTTGTTTTGCTAATTACGCACACGCGCACGAACTCGTCGTGCGCAAGAAGAACAACCCCAAAAACAAGTATTTTTATGGAATCAACCCGTCAACATAAGATTGCCCGTCTTATACAAAAAGACATGAGCGATATCTTGCTGCGCTATGCGCGCACACTCCGTAGCACGCTCATATCAGTAAGCGAAGTACGCGTGTCACCCGACTTGAGTATTGCACATATTTATCTCTCCATCTTTCCCCAAGACAAAGCGGCAGACACAATGGAGACAATCAAAAAAAACACCCCACAACTACGCGGACAATTAGGAACATTGGAGCGCCACCAGTTACGAATTATACCTGAACTGATTTTCCACCTCGATATTACTATTGACAACATGGCTCGTATAGACGAGCTGCTTAACCAATAACCAGCATAGTAAGGAATGGGACATACTCTCGAATCGTATATATCATGGCGCTACCTTTTTTCCAAAAAAGGTCATAATGCTATCAATATCGTTTCAGGTGTCAGTGCCGCAGCCGTCACTGTTGTTACTGCGGCTATGGTATGTGTACTATCTGTCATGAATGGTTTTGGGGCGCTGGTAGAGCAAATGTTCTCAGAGTTTGACCCACCCCTACTGATTACCTCTACAGACTCACACACTTTCCGCACAGACCAGCAACCTATCCTAGCACTTAGCGAACTCGATGAGATTGGTGTAGTATCCCAACAGATTGACCACACGGCATTAGTGCGATACAAGGACCACCAAGTCCCATGCCGCATATTAGGTGTTGACTCACTTTTCACACAGACTGCACATATAGATTCTGTTATCACAGACGGGTTCTATTCCGTTTACGACGGAGCCTTTGAGCGAACTGTTTTAGGCAGAGGTCTCGCCGCACAAATAGGTATCAATGCACATTTCACAGGAGCACTACACCTATATGCTCCAAAGCGAATAGGCAAAGTAAACATGCTACGCCCTGACCTATCCTTAGTGCATGAGCATGCTTTTATTGCAGGAACATTTGCCATCAATCAAATAGCATATGACAATCAGCTAATGCTTGTCTCCTTACCCCTGAGCCGCAGGTTATTCGACTTCGACGAACATACCGTAACTGCTCTGCGCATACAACCAGCTAAAGGAGTATCTATACGAGAAGCGAAAAAGAAAGTAGAAAACATATTAGGGGACGGGTATAATGTACAAGACCGATACGAGCAACAAAAAGATTTTTTTAGAATACTGCGCATAGAGAAACTGCTGACCATCTTGCTTTTGGTTTTCATATTACTCATTGCCAGTTTTAATATTATTGGTTCACTCAGTATGCTTATTCTTGACAAACAGGAGGACATCCGAATCCTCTCACACCTTGGAGCTAACGAAGCCACCATACGGCGTATTTTTATCCGAGAAGGTTGGCTTATATCTTCTTTGGGTGCTATAACTGGCTTGATACTCGGTGTATTGCTATGTCTCGGACAGCAATATTTTGGATGGATTAAATTAGGCAATGGGAGCGATTATGTCATTTCCACCTATCCCGTTATGGTTCAATTCATCGATATATTAGTAGTGGCACTTATTGTAGGCACATTAGGATTTATTGCCGCATGGTATCCTACTCGTTCTATTATCCTTCGCCATCTACCCAAAACAGCAATCATTATTTTATGCATTTGTACTTCCATAAGTTGCAGACCCACATACTCTAACACCACCTCCAAAGGCTTACCTAACGAGTACATCAGTGCTTATCAGGAGATTTACGGTCGCTGCTACGACTCCATCCCTCATGCTGTCATATCACTCGATCTCTATTCGGAGGGTTTAGAGTTAGACGAAAACCATCGGATACAAGGTACCGGTTATAATCTATATTTGTCTGATATTTTCCTGCCTGACCGTACCGACAACGACTCTTTACTTCTTGCACCAGGTACTTATCATAGCGATACCACAGCCCTGCCATTCACTTTCCTACCAGGCAAAGACTGGGAAGGGACACCTTCGGGCATGTACCTACTCTATATCGAGAATAATGCCTTGCAGTCCATACAACTACTCGACTCAGGCACTATCGTTGTACGAGATACATCCAACAATCTACTTGACCTACAATTCACTTTGTATTACAAGAATCAATACGGATACAAAGCCACATACACCACCCATTTTCAGGGGGAACTCATCCCATGGAAAAAATAAGCAAGGATAAAGACTTATTTCGCGAATACCGAACCTACCTTCGATTAGAGCGTAATTACTCGTCTAATACCATTGAGAGTTATGAGATGGATTTGGACAAGTTGCGTTCATATGCAGAACAACACCACTTGGATATCGTCCACACCTCTTTTGAGCAGCTACAAGCTTTCCTCTTTGATACCTTCAAAACTTGCACCTCACCCGCTACCCAAGCACGAGTATTGGCTGGTATCCACGCATGGTATCGTTTTCTGCTATATAAAAACTATATCGACCAAGACCCCTCCGAATTATTAGAAGGACCGCGTAAAGAGAAACATTTACCGACTATCCTTTCGCTTGATGAAATTAATGAGATGGTGTCCGCTATTGACCTCAGCAGCAATGAAGGGCACCGCAACCGAGCTATGATAGAAATGCTATATGGTAGCGGATTACGAGTGAGCGAATTGGTCAATCTCAAACAAAGCAATATATATCTTGACGAACATTATATGCTTATTGAAGGAAAAGGAAATAAGCAGCGGCTTGTCCCTCTCTCGCCTGTGGCCGAAGAATGGTATCTTTATTGGTTGCAAGACAGGTCTCATTGGCCTCTCAAACCAGAGTCAAAGGACATCGCTTTTGTTAATAGATACGGCAGACCTCTCACACGAGCTATGGTGTTTACTATCGTCAAGCGACTATGTGCAGCGGCCGGTATTTCCAAAACAGTCTCACCACACACACTTCGCCATTCATTTGCCACTCACCTATTGCAGAATGGAGCTGACCTGCGTATCATACAGCAATTATTGGGTCATGAAGACCTCGCAACAACAGAGATATACACACATCTCGAAGTAACAGACCTACGAAAAGCCATATTACAATACCACCCCGCTAATCAGAAATAAGCAAGTATCTTGAACCTACGCAAATATATCATATTGTATCTTCTACTGCTACAGTCTATAATGGCTATAGCTATAGAAACCATCATTATTGGTGATATAACGGACGAAACGACCGGCGAACCTATACCTAATGTAAACATTCATTTCCGCGGAACCAAGATTGGTACCACTTCCGACCCCTCTGGTGCGTATATTCTTCGCGTGGATCTTCATAAGAAGATGCAACTCGTTTTCTCCGCCGTGGGATACCACTCTCAGCGCTTTGACATAGAACCAGGTTCCATGGCTGGATTGCATGTCACCATGCGCGAGAAAGCGCCATTACTCAGCGAACTCATCGTTACACCTGGCCTCAATCCTGCACTACCTCTGCTACAACGAGTACGAGCCAATAGGTCCATCAACGACCGCACTCTATCATCTAACATATCTACAGTACAGCGTGAACAAAAACTATACATATCACATATACAGCAACGCCACCTCAGAAGAGCCATATGGAAATCACTACAAGCAGGAATGATTATGCAGTCAGACTCCTCGTATGTCATTCCTTTATACCAAGAGACACAGTCCTTTATGCTAAAAGCCGATCAGATGATTCCTGCCAATGATCAGCATAGCAAAGCCATTATCGTCTCTTCGACGGACTATTCTGCCCTCTTGGGAACCGAAGGGAACCTGAATTTCTACCAAACAACCATTCCGCTTATGGGGCATGGCTTTCTCTCTCCATTAGCAGCAAGCGGAGAGCGATTTTACAAGTATTTCTTAGCCGATTCTACATATGTATCATATCCCCATAAGACAGAGAAACATTATATCATTCACTTCCGTACGCGCAACCCTTTCTACCCCACTTTCAACGGAGAATTAACCATTGACTCTGCCTCGTACGCTTTGCGCTCCATTCGAGCACACGCACCTACAGAAAACACTGTCAATTATCTCAATCAGTTACATATCTCGCAAACGCTATCATCCACAAATACCATCGAGTCAGAACACATATCAGCTTTACTTGATTTTGCGGTTAAAATAGACAAAGCAGGCACTGTCCTGCCCACACTACTACTCACCACTCACCTAACCACCAAAGACACTTCACATATAGCCCACACTGCTACTCCGTACACCTTACACAATACACAACAAACAGACTCTTCCTTTGCCACATTGGATAGCTTACCCCTCATCCGTACTGCCAAGTGGATAGCCACAATAGCCACAACAGGTTATATACCTACCAAAACGAAAGTGGACATCGGGCATGTTGCAGAGATAATACAGGTAAATGAGCACGAAGGAGTCCATATTGGCTTCCCTTTACGCACCAATGCTTCTTTCTCAGACAAGATTGCTTTGGAGGGAAATATCGGATATGGATTTAAGGACAAGCGACTCAAAGGAATGGCGCGTATCTCTTTGGATTTACCCACGCCACGCAAGCACCAGATACATATGGAATATAGAGATGGATATGTATGGTCTGAGGTTGATGATTTTGACCGTATGCTGCGTGAGAACTCAATGGGAAAAGGCGACATGGATTTCACCTCCTATGCTTTCGAAACATTGCATCGCGACTCTCTATATATCAATACTGCGATACGACAGCAACAACTGCAATTCTATTGGTTTGCCGACTGGACACCGAATTTAGAGACCCATACATATATTCGTGCGGGTTGGCATCACGGGCTTCCCCATCTATCCACCCAACCCATTGTACACCATCCCTATGCTTATCAGTCGTTTTCGTTCATCACTCGCTTCAGTTGGCAGGAACGCAAGCACGACAGCTTCTTTATGCGCAGATACACCTATTCCTCACGGTACCCGGTTTTATGGGTAGGTCTGGAAGCAGGTCACTGGGCTTATACTACCCCTCATGCGAACTCCAATCTGTATGTTCATCTGCGTCTTATGCTTATGCAGCATGCCTCTTTGGGTATCGGAGGTAAACTCAACTATGCCTTACAAGCAGGAGCTCTTTTTGGTAATGCTCCAGATGCTTTCTTGTGGCATGCCGATGCCAACCAAGGATATGCCTATGACCCTTATCGGTTCACTTTCTTACACGGAACAGATATCATCGCAGATAAATACATTGCGCTGCATACTGAATGGAATGGACAAGGCGTGGTCTTCAATGCCATACCGGGACTGAGATGGTTGCATCTACACGAACTCATCGAAGCCAAGATAGCATACGGGCATAAGCTCTATGCTGAAATCGGAGTGGGAATAGGTAATATATTGCGTGTATGCGACCTTTATTCCATATGGTCGCTATCGCCTCATATCCAATGGGGTATGCGATTTAGAATTCACTTGGGGTTATAACTTATTCTTCCGTAAGAAGGAAAAGTAATGGAATATCCAATCGGGCACGCCAATCATCTTCACAATGCGCCGTGCCAGGGAAGAAGCGATACATATAGTGCGTACTATCCCAACCTGACTCATACATCATATCGTTAATCAATGCCTGTGCCATTAGATAATTAGCATCTAATGTCTGGTCTCCATTATCCATGTATAGCTTCACACCATTTAGTGGCACATGTTGCTTTAGATACATGCGATAAGCTGCCATCATCGCACTATCTTGTTTTGTAGGGTCAGGAAAAGCTAAGGTACAATGCGTTGATAAGCATGCTGCTCCGCCAAACACTTCCGGATAGCAGCAAAGCGCGTAAGAGGAGATCAATCCGCCACAACTACTACCCATCACCCATGTATGCTCGCGGTCCTTGTATGTGGAATAAACACTGTCGATAAATGGTTTCAACTCTTCCACCAAGAAGCGCAAATAAGCATTTCCTTGTGGCTTGATATCTTGATACACCTCCGATACACTATCCAAATATTTCACTATATTATCTGGACAATACTCACCTATTCGCGCAGGAGAATTATCTATTCCTACCACTATCGTGGGACGGATCTTACTCATCCGAATCAAACTATCCATCGCTTCATCCACTCCCCACTCTTGTTTATTCCATGCTGCTGCAGCATCCCAAAGCATCTGGCCATCGTGCATATACAACACATCGTATCGCTTGTCCTCATCATAATCTTCAGGAACCCACACACGAATAGTACGGGCAGACACATACTTGGATTCAAAAACCGCATATGTATCCAAGCTCCCTTTACTAACTTGAGGACTGGTATTATCACCGCAAGACACAAAGATAATAGATATGAATGCCATTAGGGCAAAACGAACCAAAAGAAGTTTTTTATGCATAATTTTATTATTTTTCGCCACAAAGGTACGGATAAATTTGCATATTTGCAAAAAATATAGTAATTTTGCACGCTTTTATATTGTAAACTTATTATAAATTTAAATTATACTATTAAATTATGTCTAAAGTTACCGTTGTAGGCGCAGGTAATGTAGGTGCTACTTGCGCAAATGTATTAGCCGTTAATGAAGTTGCTAATGAAGTATGTCTCATTGATATCAAGGAAGGTTTATCTGAGGGTAAAGCCATGGATATCATGCAAACAGCTCAACTGATGGGATTTGATACTGTGGTAGAGGGTGTTACTAACGACTATAGCAAAACCGCCAATTCAGATGTAGTTATTATCACCTCTGGTCTTCCACGCAAGCCGGGTATGACTCGCGAGGAGCTCATCGGTGTAAACGCAGGTATCGTAAAGAGCGTAGCACAGCAAGTGCTCACTTATAGTCCAAACGCTATCCTCATTGTGGTATCTAACCCTATGGATACAATGGCTTATTTAGCACTTCACTCACTCGGTCTCCCACGCAACCGCGTCATCGGTATGGGTGGTGCGCTGGATAGCGCTCGCTTCAAATACTATCTCAGCCAAGCACTCAAATGCAATGCCAACGATGTAGAAGGTACTGTTATTGGTGGACACGGAGATACCACTATGATACCTCTCACCAGCTGCGCTACCTATAAGGGAATGAATGTAGCACAGTTCTTGAGCGAAGAGGAGATTGAGAATGTAGTTAAAGCAACTATGGTTGGTGGCGCTACCCTTACAGGTCTTCTCGGCACCAGCGCATGGATGGCTCCAGGAGCTGCCGCTGCTGCTGTTGCTGAGTCTATCATCAAGGACCAAAAGAAGATGATTCCTTGCTCTGTTTCACTCGAAGGCGAATATGGAATGACAGACATCACCATCGGCGTTCCTTGTATCATTGGCAAGAATGGTATTGAGAAAATCATTGAACTAAATATCTCTGAAGTAGAAATGCAGAAACTACGCGAGAGCGAAGCTGCTGTACGCAAAACAACTGCTATTCTCAAAGAAATCAACGCGCTCTAATATGGATTTATTCGAGAAGTGCGATCATTTTGAAACACTCAAACAGGTTCGCCAACTGGGTATTTATCCTTATTTTCACGAGTTAGAGTCACGACAAGCTCCCATCGTACAGATGGAAGGACATCGTGTCATCATGCTTGGTAGCAATAACTACCTCGGATTCACAGAAAACGAGGAAGTTATTGCTGCAGGACATGCTGCGCTTGACAAATATGGCACAGGAGTGAGTGGTAGCCGTTTCTTAAACGGCACACTCGACCTGCATCTACAATTGGAAAAAGAGATCGCCGAGTTCACAAGATACGAAGAGGCCATGACTGTCTCTACGGGATTCCAAACCAACCTCGCTATCATCTCTTCTATATGCGGAAAAGATGATTATATTCTCAATGACCGAGAGAACCATGCTTCCATTTACGACGCTTGTCGCTTAAGTTACGCCAAAGTGCTACGCTATCGTCATTCGGATATGAATGATCTTGAGCGACAACTCAAATCAATCCCTGAGAATGCAGGCAAACTCATTATCACCGATGGCGTTTTCTCTATGCGAGGAGACATCTGCAAACTACCAGAAATATGCGCATTAGCTGAGAAATACGGCGCGCGCGTCATGGTGGACGATGCTCATGGCTTCGGAGTACTCGGCCCTGGAGGTAGAGGTACTGCTGCTCATTTTGGACTCACAGACAAAGTGGACATCACGATGCTTACCTTCTCCAAGTCACTCGCCTCTATCGGCGGATGTATGCTCACCAGTCATCGCGTAGCAGACTGGTTGCGCCATGTGTCACGACCATTCATCTTCTCCGCATCTATCACACCTTGCTCAGCTGCAACAGCACTCGAGGCTTTGCACCAACTCATCAAAGACCCACAGCGTCCAGAGAGACTCATGGCGATAGCTAAGTATTTCCAAAAGAAACTACTCGCCGCAGGCGTGAAGATTATCGAGGCACCTACACCTATCGTGCCTATCTTCACCTACCATACATTGGATACACTCTATTACGGCAAAAAACTCTTTGAGGAGGGCGTGTATGTCAATCCTGTTATGGCACCTGCTTGCGTGGAAGGAGAATGTCTATTGCGTACTACACTCATGGCTACTCACACCGAACCAGTCATTGACGAAGCGGTTGAAATCATTGCGAGAGTACTCAAAGAAGGGACACCATTTAATCAACAAGCATGAAATTAAATCATCATACTATACTTATCACAGGTGGCAGCTCTGGCATTGGAGCTGCCACTTGTGATTATTTTGCGCAAAAAGGATGGAGTGTTTTCGAACTCAGTCGTCATGGACAATCTGCCACCAATATCATACATATCGAATGTGATGTATGTGATGAGACCAGCGTGCGTAATGCTATTGCTCAAGTGCTCACCCTTACCGACCATTTTGATGTCGTAATCAGCAATGCAGGTTACGGAATATCCGGCCCTATTGAATGCACACCTATTGAACAAGTGACGCATCAGATGGATGTTAATTTTATAGGTGCCATTCGTTTTACTCAAGCAGTCTTACCACAATTACGCAAGCAACAGCACGGACGCATCATATATACATCCTCCGTTGCTGCCACACTTGCCGTACCCTACCAAGCATTCTACTCTGCGTCCAAAGCAGCTATCAATGCAACTGCACTTGCCCTCGCAAACGAACTGCGCGAGTGGAACATTTCTGTTTCGGTTCTCATGCCTGGCGATGTAAAAACGGGCTTCACATCTGCACGAAAGAAAAGCACTAATAAGCAGCAAATATATAAGAATGCAGAAAAAGCTATTGCTATCATGGAGCATGATGAGCAGAATGGAATGGAACCGATAGAGATGGCTAAGCTATTTTATCACATTGCCACTTGCCGGTCACCAAAACCACAATATATAGGTGGAACAATATACCGCCTATTCTGCTTCTTAGATAGAATACTACCCAAGCGATTCGTCAACTGGTTGGAATACAAAGTATATAGTTAACATGTCCAAGCATATCCATATTATCTCTCCTTCGGGTGCTATAGAACCCATACTTATTGAACAAACCGACATGCGCTTGCGCGCATGGGGATATAATGTTAGTGTGGGCGCGCACGCGAGAGACCGATGGGGACGCTTTGCTGCTACAGATAGTCAACGCATAGACGACCTACTATACGCGCTGCAAGACCCTTCTATCGACATCATCCTATGCGCCAGAGGAGGATATGGACTGCAACGCATCATTGATCAACTGCCACCCATTCACAAACCCATAATAGGGTTTAGCGACATCACTGCGCTGCATATGCTTGCTGCGCAGACGAACCAACCTACCCTACACGGTCCTATGTGTAAGCATATAGCCACCAAGAAAGAAGAGAGCGAACCGATGCTTGCCTTGCGTCAAGCGCTCGAAGGGAAAACCCTCACCTACCACATACCCACACATCCGCTTAATAGACTTGGTCAAGTGAGTGCGCCTATTATAGGAGGCAACCTATCTGTGCTATACGGATTGCAAGCTACGCCTTTTTCACTCGCACAAGCAATAGCATCCAATAGCAAACCTATTCTGCTAATAGAAGACATATGCGAGCGGCATTACCATATTGATCGTATGATGCGTAATCTACGCATGAGCGGCGTTCTCGCACAGATAAGCGGACTCATCGTAGGCCAATTCACTGAGTGCGAGAACGACCCATCTATGCCATCCAGTATAGAGCAAACAATATACGAGGCAGTTGCTGATTACAACTACCCCGTATGCTTCCAAGCGCCATTCGGACATTTCGACGGCAACTTACCTATATGGCTTCATACGCCTATTCAGATGTCTATCTCAGATAGCGAAGTGACACTCAACATGCCGTCACTGCTATCCTAATCGTTATTTTTTCTGCCCTAAACGCTGCAAGTGGCAAAGCATTAGACTACCGTCTTCACGGCGGAGATGCATGCCATTCCCTTCGCAGAACTCAAAAGCCTTGCAGTCTTTACATGGCTCCATTTCGCGCATCCATGTACGATCTCGATAAGGTTTGAATTCCTCTTCCCATACACGCCAGAACGAGTCTTTATATATATTCCCCTGATAATATTTGCCTCGCACACTCGTGCATGCCGATATACTACCATCAATAAGTATTGATGCCACACTCACTCCCGCAGCGCACTGATAAAGATAGTCACGCACTTTGCCTTCGTAGTCACCCAAGAATCCTTCGCAGGAATACGACACATGTCTGCCAGCTTGTCGTTCCGCCACAATAAAATCCATCAGATATTGGAATTGTTCATCTGTCAAAATCAATTCCTCATTTTCTGCTGCGCGTCCCATTGGGTCTATTCCAAACACACGCCAATTACGAACACCC
>JAZNQB010000043.1:0-4776 GCA_045589995.1 Paludibacteraceae bacterium | reverse complement strand
ACACTATGGCCTTGACTGAACAAACAGACTTGGACGGAGAAAAATTCGACTATGTATATGAGCTGAATAATCGTAAAGACCAATGTCGAAATATCGCTCTGCAAGTGCCGGTTATGCTTGGAGTGCAGCATAATAGGTTTTATATGCTGGCGGGTGTCAAACTAATGGCTAACATGTGGACGCAAACTTATTCAACTGCTAATCTGAATACATATGGTCGCTATGCAGGACATGATGATTTTAGAAACATGCCTGAGTATCAGTTTTTTGATAATCTAAAAATAAACGGAGGAGTGGAGACAAAATTGAATATGAACTTGGATGTCTCCTTTGAGATAGGTGCCCGTTTGAGAGTAATGGCTAATGCGGCGGGGTATGATGTGCCTAAGAATAAAGTGGAATACCGATTGGCTGCTTTTGTGGACTATGGCCTGATGGATTTGCATATCAAGGACAACCAAAGCGCGTTGATCGCACCGGCAGCGTATAATAATGGAGATACTTACCCTGTTTACAATACCACTTCAATGGTGGATAATCTGGTGATGAATGATGTGATGTCCACCGAAGGATTTGCTTCTTCTGTGAATAATCTTATGATAGGATTGAAGTTTACGATTCTCTTTCAAATGCCAGAACCGGGAGAATGTCTCCTTTGCCGCGATGCGTATCTCGGGACAAGAAAATCAGGAAGGAGTCGTGCCGGCGTGAAGTTCGAGGAATAGCTCGTCTTCAGCCACTCTACGGATTTTTCCTTCAGAGGCTATGGAAATATAGCCTGTCTCTTCAGACACGACAATGCATGTCGCGTCTGTTTTTTCTGTTAATCCCAAAGCAGCACGATGGCGAAGACCGTATTCTTGGGGAATAGACGGATTCTTGCTCACTGGAAGAATACAAGCGGCAGCAATCAAACTGCCTTGGCTAATAATCAAAGCACCATCGTGCAGAGGGGTGTTCTTGAAGAATATGTTTTCTATCAGTCGGGCGGATACTTGTGCATTCAGTTGCTCGCCGGTTTCTATCTCATCGCGCAGATTACCCTTGCCGGCTATAACAATCAAAGCACCGGTCTTGGTGGAGGACATGTGGCGGCAGGCTTGGATAATTTCCAATATCTGTTGTTGATATTTGGAATCCTCATTGGCGCGGTGGGGACGGAATATCTGCCAGGAAGAGAAACGGGCTCCTACGCGGTAGAAGAAAGTGCGAATCTCTTCTTGAAATATCACAATTAGCGCAATGGCTCCTACGGAGATAATGCGGTCAAAGAGGGCTCCGGTCAGTTCAAGCTGGAAAACATAACTAACAAGAAACCACATTAAAATAAATAGCAATATACCCCAGAAAAGATTGGCGGCACCGGTATTGCGTAAAAGACGATAGGTTTCATATAGAATAACGGCTACCAAGAGAATATCTATCAAATCTTTGAATCCGAATGAAAAAGCTATAGAAGACATAACTATTAGGTTTGTTGTTTAATATATATCACTACTCCTTACTCACTACTAAATCATATAATTTCATCGTTTGTACACTCTCTTTCACATCATGTGTGCGAAGAATCGTTGCCCCTTGTGTCAAAGCATAAAACTGTGCAACTTGAGTCGCATTTAGACATTCGTTAGAAGTGATGCCTAAAGGCTTGTATAACATGGATTTACGGCTTATACCTACTAATATGGGCTTGCCGTACTGAGACAAACAATGCATCTCTCGCAAACAAGTATAGTCTTGCTCTATACCGCCCGTAAAACCAAAACCTGGGTCTAAGATAAGGTTTAATCGGTTCATTTCTGGATAGTGGGAGGGTAGGTCTAACTTACCACGCAAGGTCCATATATACGGCACATCCCAATAGTGCACTATCTCGTACATCTTTTCACATCCGCCTGACACATCGTTGATAATCATACTACCGAACTCTTCCAATGCACGCCGGGCAATCTCGGGACGGAAAGTGTCTAAGGATAAACTCACATCAGGCATCACCTCTCGTATGGCAGACAAAGCATACTTAATACGCGCCCACTCACTCTCGCTATCAATGGGAGCACTACCGGGACGGGTAGAGCAACCGCCTATATCCAAAATGGAGGCACCATCTACCACTGCTTGGCGAGCCCAACGGACAATCTCAAACCCACCCGATAGGCGGGAACCGGAGTAGAAACTGTCTGGAGTGATATTACCGATAGCCATCACCTTTCTTTCCATGCTGCAAAGGTACAACATTTTTTGTGATTGCGCAAGATTTAAGCATAATATATGATGATTTTGTGGGTAAAAAGCTCATTTTTTTGACATTTTATAGCAAAAAAACACTTTTTTTTCAATTTTTCTTTGAAAAGTTTGGTTTGTATGAGAAAAAAATCGTATCTTTGCAGGCTGTTTCGTGTGTGCTTCTGTGCGTGCGAGCAAGTGCAAGAAAAAAATAGGATAATTATAAACCCATCAAAAATAATATGAAAAGCGTATTTAACTATCTTTTGATCGTTTCGGTGGCTATCGTAGCGGCATCCTGTAACACGCGTGAACTCAATACACGCGTCAGCAACACTACTGGTTGGAATTATTATGACGAGCGTACCACCAATTTCCAAGCCAATGAGGGAGTAGGTAATGTGAACCCTATAGGTATGGTGCCTATTCAGGGTGGTACTTTCACTATCGGTGAGAAGGATGAGTTCGTCACAGCTCCACGTAATAATGACAACCGTACACTGACGGTGAGTTCATTCTACATGGATAAGTATGAGATCACAAACCTCAACTGGAATGAGTATCTACATTGGTTGGAGTTTGTTTATGGCGCGGTAGCTCCAGAGTTGGTAGACAAAGCACGTCCTGACCACACAGTGTGGCGTGAAGACTTGGCGTACAATGATCCATATGAGGATAACTATTTCGAGCACCCAGCGTTCTCTTTCTATCCTATCGTAGGTGTTACATGGGAGCAAGCTATGGCATACTGCCAATGGCGTACTGACCGTGTAAACGAGATGGCGCTTATCAATGCGGGAGCTATTGTGGTGCCACCCTTCGCTGATTTGCAGCCAACTGATGATGAGGGATACAAAGATGAATGGGAGCAAATGACGGGATATGAAATGTATGAGTACGAAGAAGTGAGCCCAGAAGACCCAGAGCAAACAATCACCATGTATAGACCAAGCTACGAGTGGATTCGTGATAAGTTTGTCTTCAATACAGAGAAATACTTGATGGATGGCACATATAATCCTGAGTTCGGTCGCAAGCCACAGCTGGATAGCTATGGCGTCGAGCGTAAAGTAAATATCGCCGATGGTATCTTCGTTACAGGATATCGTCTCCCGACAGAAGCTGAGTGGGAGTTCGCTGCATACGCACCTGTAGCAGGAGAAGACGGACTGACAATAGAGGGTAAAGTGTACCCATGGTCAGGATATCATCCACGAGATATGTCGAAGAAGAATGTAGGACAAATGCAGGCTAACTTCGTGCGTGGACGTGGCGACATGATGGGTGTGAGCGGAGCGCTCAACGACCGCCGCGTAATCACCAACCCTGTTGATGAGTTCGCACCAAATGATTTCGGTCTATATAATATGGCTGGTAATGTCAACGAGTGGGTAATGGATGTATATCGTGAAACTACACACCAAGAAACAAGCGAGTACAACTCATATCGTGGTAATGTGTATAGCCGTCCTGTGCTCGATGAGAATGGCAATTTTGAAATGGACTCGGTAGGATGCGTTAAAATCACATGGGGTAAAGAGGACGATAAGCGCGATGTGCTCGATGGAGATTATGCCTCTTTGTTAGAAACGGACTACCCACTGGATACAGTAGGAATAGAAAACCTCGAAGAGATAAAAACAGACCCAACAGATATTCTCGCACCGCGTATCACCAAGAAAACACGCGTCTATAAAGGTGGTTCATGGGCAGACCGTATCTACTGGCTCAACCCATCTACACGCCGTTACTTAGACCAAGATAAGTGCTCTTCTAAGATTGGTTTCCGTTGTGCAATGTCAACATTGGGAGATCAGATTCCAGGCACACCGGTAGCAAAAAAATAATGCATCATTAATAATTTAATTATATAACATTATGGAGTTTCCTTCAAATATCCGTTATACCGCTGAGCACGAGTGGATTCGTGTGGAGGGCGAGGAGGCATATGTAGGTATTACCGACTATGCACAGTCTGAATTAGGTGAAATCGTTTTCGTAGATGTACCTACTGAGGGCGAGGAAGTGGCACAAGGAGAAGTCTTCGGCTCTATTGAGGCTGTGAAGACGGTTAGCGACCTGAATATACCTGTTACAGGGGAAGTGTTGGAAATTAATGGCGCATTGGATGCACAGCCGGAACTGGTGAACAATGACCCATACGGAGAAGGATGGATTATCAAGATTTCGGTGAAAGACGCTGCAGAGTTAGACAACCTCATGGATGCTGCGGCTTATCAAGCCATTATCTAATCAACTAAACTACTATTCTGCTAATCACCAACACTGATAATAGATAGTTTTACTAATCGGTAATTCTACTAATCAGTAGTTCTAATAATAAACTACTAAAAGAGAATAGTTAGTATAGCATATATCACCCGCGGAATGCTTTTGCATCCTGTGGGTGATATTGTTTTCTATCTTGCTTCTAACTAGCAGCTTTCCACCTATCTGCCACCTGCTTTCAATATATGCCGAATATATGCCGAATATATGCTCAATATATGCTGAATATATGCTCAATATATGCTCATCCTACTTTAATCG
>JAZNQB010000042.1:0-5224 GCA_045589995.1 Paludibacteraceae bacterium | reverse complement strand
TTGGATATTCCTAAGTTCACAGATATGTTCTTGACATGGATTTATCTACTCGTAGCGATGGTAGTACTTGTTACCTTCGGTTTTGTTATCGCTAAGTTCGTTGAGACTTATAAGGTAGATAAGAAAAAAGCAATTACTTCGCTAGGAGTTATCGTGGCTGGTGTTCTGTTGTGTGTGCTATGCTGGGTATTGGGTAGTCCTGAGAAAATGGAGATTATCGGTTACGAAGGAACAGACAATGTTGGCAATATGGCTCGCATGGCTGATGCAATTATGTACCTCGTTTATATCCTTACAGCAGCAACTGTAGTATCCCTTGTATGGGGTGTAATCTATACAAAAGTAAAAAAGTAATCCAAAAGTAGAATAATTATGGCAAAGAAAATCCCACAGATTAACGCCAGTTCTATGGCTGATATCTCGTTCTTGCTGCTGATTTTCTTCCTGGTTACAACCTCAATGGATGTCAATCAAGGTTTGGCTCGTCGCCTTCCTGCACCTATTCCTCCCGATATGAAGATTGAGGATAAGGATATTAACAAGCGCAACTTGTTGGTAGTTAAGATTAACTCGGCTAACCAGCTGATGGTACAGGGGCAGTTGACGGATGTTAAGCAACTACGCGCTAAAGCGAAGGAGTTTATCCAGAATAAGAACAATGATGAGCACTATCCGAAGTTGGTAGAGGAGGACTTCGGCGCACCTATTGGTACTATCATGTACACAAAGGACCATGTGATCTCAGTTCAAAACGATGTGGATACACAATACCAAGCTTACTTGGATGTACAGAATGAACTCGTAGCAGCTTATAATGAGTTGCGTGAGGAGTGTGCAAAGCAGTATTTCCACAAATCATTTGCTGAATTAGAGGAAGAACAACAAAAACAAATCCAAAAGATTTATCCTCAGAAGATCTCAGAGGCTGAACCTAAAAACTACGGAGGAAATTAATATGGCAAAGATACGCAGAAATGATAAACGAGAGATGCCTGCATTGAATACTTCTTCACTGCCGGATATCATCTTCATGTTGCTGTTCTTCTTCATGTCTGTTACTTCGATGAAGGAGGTTTCCTACAAAGTTCAGTTCCAGAACCCTCAGGCAACAGAGTTGACCAAGCTGGAGAAGAAATCACTTGTGCGCTACATTTATGTAGGTACACCTACCGCAGAGTTCCGCAAACAGTTTGGTGCAGAGACTCGTATTCAGTTGGACGATGCATTTGCAGAGACTCGTGAAATAGGTGAGTATATCATCAATGAGCGTTCTTCAATGAAAGAGTCTGATCAAGGTCTGATGACAGTTTCTATTAAAGCGGACAAAGAGACCCGCATGGGAGTTATCGCAGACATCAAGCAGGAACTCAGACGCGCTTACGCACTGAAGATCAGTTATGCAGCAACGCAACGAACGAATTACTAAGATAATCATTAAAAGCCGCACTACTGCGGCTTTTTTTGTACTTATACTTACCCTTGGACTGCTTTCTTGCGCACCCCAACCTCCCTCTATTGTCCTCTGTTCTCAGGATGAATGGCGTACAGGAGACTTAATGTTACGATGTGGATGTGGAGCGGAGAGTAGAGTGGTCACCGCGCAAAGCAAGTCGGCTTATTCGCATATCGGTATATTGTATTATGAGCCAGTACAAGCCGAGTGGATGGTTATTCACGCGGTGCCAGGAGAAGAGGAACCGGAGTATATCAAGATGGAACCTGTAGCGCAGTATTTTCACCCTGTGCGTGCGCAAGAAGGAGCATGGATGAGAGTGAATTGCTCAGATTCTATCGCATATTATGCAGCGCAGTATGCTAAAAGCAAATACGACCAAAAAATAGTATTTGATAATAGTTATCTGCTCGCAGATTCAAACCAACTATACTGCACCGAACTGGTGTGGAGAGCATATAACACACAATCCATAGATATCTCTGGCGGAAATAGACACTCAGTACCCGACCTATTCTGCAAGGAGAACGAGTGTATATTTCCCAATGATATAGAAAAGAGTGAAACCACTCTATTTGTTAAACCCTTTAAAACAAAAACATTATGAAAAAAGTGTCTTATTTGATGAGCGTACTCATGGTGGCTCTCATCGCTTTCACTTCTTGTGCAAAATCAACTCCAGAGAGTGTAACTGAATCATTCTTGAAGAGTTATCAAAAAGGCGATTATGCTGCATTAGTGGAGCAAGCCCATTTCACACAACCACTCACAGATGAGCAAAAAGCTGAGTTTACCCAAATGATTGAAGCTAAGGGCTCTGCAGAGGTAGAGAAGAAACAAGGTATCGCTTCTTACGAGGTGGGTGAAGTAGTAATGGCAGAAGATGGACAATCAGCAAAAGTGAATTACACAATTACTTTTGGTGATGGTACAACCAGAACAGACAAGCAATCGGTTGTGCTCGTTGACGGCAAATGGATGATCGACGGAGGTAAATAACCCTATGCAATACAATGAAAAAGGCATGCAAATCGCATGCCTTTTTTGTTTTATACCTACTGACCACTGACTACTCTGTACTGACTACTCTGTACTCTGTACTATTTCAGTCTCTTGCCTGTGATTTGTAGTTCTCCAATATGGATGTATTTCTTTCCTTGTGGGCGCCCGTTGGAGTCGTACCAAGGTAAGATGCGCAAGTGCAGTGTTTGTCCTGCGGGAACGAGAATAGGTTGGTCTAATCGGATGGTCAGGGTCTTATTCTTTGGTAATGCTGTATTCTCGTATATAGTAGTCACGCCTGTGAACTGCTCTCCAAATCCGTAGTTGATGTGTATATTCATTCCTGTGCCACCTTTGACGCGAATAGGTACGGTGATGGTTTCAATGACGAGCCCTTTTTTCTTCTCTGCTGCAATCGTATATTCGATATATCGATTAGCCACTTCGTCTATCTCGCCTGCAGGCCATTTCTGTCCTTCTGCAATAAACCCTTTCTTGGTGCGTTCTATATGGGCGAGTTGTGCTACTTCGAGTGTCTGTGTGAAAGGTGTTCCTTTGGCTGCGAAAGCGGCTTTCTTACCTTTCTCTTCGATGTGTGTGGCGTAGGCTTTGTATTGCTCGGCAGATGGCCAAACGGTCCATGACTTGAGTTCGGGCAGTTCGGGTGCTTGGTTGATGAGTTGGTAGGCGAGGGTAGCGATGGCCATACCGCCTTGTGCAGAGGTGTGCGTTTTGTCTCCGCAGTTGAAATAGGTGGACATGCAATATTCTTTGCCTTGTTTCTCGTATAGTTGTTGGCTGAGTGCAGTCATGTCCAAGAAGGGTACTTGCATCTCGTCTGCCACCTCGCGCATGGTGCGCACATAATTGAGTGTGTCTGCCAATACATGTCGTCCGTCGTGCTTGATAGTGCCGTCTTTTTGGAAGTATGCGCGGCAGATGGGTGACATGAGGATAGGTGTGACGCCCATGGCTCTGGCTTCGTTGATGAATAGGCGTAGATAAGCTTTGTAGGTGGTGTTGGGGTTTGTGCCGCGCATGTCGGTCATGGTGTCTTTGCCTTGTTTAATCATCTCTTGATTATAGGCATAGACATCTTGTCCTTTGCATTTCTCGTCATTGTGTGCGAATTGTATGATGAGGTAGTCGCCTGCTACCATCTGTGACTTGACGGATGGCCATAGGTTTTCGTTCTCATAGAATGTGCGGGTACTGGCGCCTGATTTACCGCGGTTGTTGACGCTGATAGAGTCGGTATTGAAGAATGCTTGTAGGTACATTCCCCATCCGCGTTTAGGTGTAGCAGCGGGTTTGTACTCGCTCATCGTACTATCGCCGATGGTGTGTACACGGCGCTTGGCGGATGCAAGGGTGGTGCATGCGAGCAATACGCATAGCAGCAATGGGATGATACAATTTCGTTTCATAATCAATGATAGATTAACATTGTAAATGGTGCATTGTTAGATGAGGTATTTGAATTCCTTTGGCATTGGGCTCTCAAATCGTACTTTCTTTTCTGTAGCAGGATGGATGAAACCGAGTACATGGGCGTGTAGGCATAGGCGGTCGATAGGACTGTTCTCGTTGCCATTCCCGTATTTGCGGTCGCCTACTACGGGGTGACCGATGGACTGCATATGTACGCGTATCTGGTTGGTGCGGCCTGTTTCGAGTTGTAATTCTACCAATGAGTATTGTTGGTCTTCTGAGGTACGCAATACGCGGTAGTGGGTTACGGCTTTGTCTCCGCCGTTATCCACAGGTGAAGAATATACCATTGCGTTGCGAGTGTCTTCTGTGAACCAAGTGGTGATAGTTCCCTCTTTTTTATCTAAGGTTCCTTCTACAAGCGCGATGTATGTGCGTTGTGTGACGAGTTGTTGCCAGTAGGTGCGCATGTAGTGCTGTAGTTCTTGGTCGCGTGCAAAAACTAATAGACCGGAAGTCTCGCGGTCAAGGCGATGTACGGTGTAGATGCCTGCTTTGCGGTCTTGCTTGCGCACAAAATCGCGCAGGATAGAGAAGGCAGTTGTCTCGCTGCTCTTGGAACTGATAGGTGCGGTGAGTAGTCCGGGTTGTTTATTGACTACGATGAGGTCGCTATCTTCATAGACGATGCGCAGTTTAGGATGTTTGAGTTGGGCGTTTCCGCGTCCGTGAAGAAGGGTTACTTGATTGCCAGGTTGCAGCATGTAGTCGGGGCGTGTTTGAATAGCGTCGCCTACTTTCACGCGTCGCTGACCTAATAACTGCTTGATAGATGTGCGTGTCATACCGCCCATCTTAGAGAGTAGGAACTCCATGAGTGGCGTAGCGGCCTTGACATGTAAAACGGTATTTTCTCTTTTGAATAGCATATGTGTGAGTTAATAATTAACAATGAATAATGAATAATGAATAATGAGGTACTCAAAAACTCGCAGCCTATTATATATTTAAATTTAACAAAAATAAAGAAAACAATATAAAAATATAAAAAACATTTTTTATTAGTTAACCAAAAACGACGGCGGATGATTTATAATTGTAAATAAACATAAATAAATCCCTCGTCCATCATAGTTTGGAATATCGGCCTACGCGGCCTTGAGCGTATTTGCCTATTATGTCGCGTTTTTGAGCGAGCTCAACACGCGCCCTACTATTCAAACCCGCGCAGCGATAGCTGTTATATTCCTCACTATGCTGTCGAGCGGCGATAAACAAAGATAAATTTTACATTATCGTGTCATATTTATCATCCGCCTCACAAAAACTCATTCACTC
>JAZNQB010000041.1:0-21196 GCA_045589995.1 Paludibacteraceae bacterium | reverse complement strand
GGTCATTAACCATACTGACGAGACATTTGCAGTCTATTATCATATGCGGCGTGCGTTTGTAAAACCAGGAGAAATGGTGGAGGTAGGACAACCCGTCGGTCTGGCTTCTGAAGGAAAAGTGTATGTGCGTTTTGTTTATCTGGATGAGAAGTATTTTAAACAAAGAGAAGTAGCTGTTGAGTATCCTTATACTCATTTTATACCGCAAATATGGGATGGTTCGCAATATGTTAGGTATGAAAAAGTGACATCAGTTGCAGTGCCGGCTCTTACTGACGAACTGGTCACGCAAGATATGACCAAAATCCAAAAGAAGCGTTACTTGAAAAATAAGCCACGCAAATAAACAATGAACGAGATACCCATTGAAAATAGAGGCGAGGTAATCATCTATCGTGCAGAAGACAACACGATCCAGCTCGATGTGCGCATGGAGAACGAAACCGTGTGGCTGACTGCATCCCAAATGGCTCAGTTGTTTGGTAGAGATGTGAAAACCATACGTAAACACATCAATAATGCTCTGCATGAGGAGTTGGCAGGTGAAGTGGTAGGCGCAAAATTTGCGTCCACCACTCAACACGGAGCGATGGAAGGTAAAACTCAAACCAACGAGGTAATGTTTTATAACTTGGAAATGATTACTTCTATTGGCTTTAGAGTAAAAAGTAAAAGAGGTATTCAATTCCGTAAATGGGCAAACAAGATTCTCAAAGACTACCTCGTCAAAGGCTTTGCTGTCAATGAAAAACTACGCCGTGAGCAGTTGTCAGACTTGCGGCAGTTAGTTCAGATTGTCGGACGAACGGTACAAAGCAAAGCGCTGGAGAGCGCAGATGAGACGCAGGCTATTTTTGATGTTGTTTTGGATTACACATACGCGCTAGACACGCTTGATAATTATGATTACGAGCGTCTTACTGTCAAAGAGACAACGCCCGAAGAAAGGTTCCGTGCTACATATGAGAACGCTATGCAAACGATTAGTGCCTTGCGTGAGAAATTCGGCGGAAGCACCTTATTCGGTAATGAGAAAGACGACTCGTTCAAAAGCAGTATAGGTCAGATTTATCAGACCTTTGGAGGAACGGATTTGTATCCGAGTGTGGAGGAAAAAGCAGCTATGTTGCTGTATTTAGTGACCAAGAACCACTCCTTTTCGGATGGAAACAAACGCATTGCAGCTACATTGTTCCTGTGGTTCTTGAATAATAACGGCATTCTCTACCGCGAGGATGGCACCAAGCGTATCGCAGATAACACGCTGGTCGCCCTGACCCTTATGATCGCCGAGAGCCGCACAGAAGAAAAAGATACTATGGTGAAAGTGGTAGTAAACTTGATAAACCAGAAGAACTGAAAGTATAATATTGTAACACAAGATATTTTTTTGATTGATGAATAAACAAATAATAATCTATGAAAAAATCAATCTTTCTTTTAATCATTTTGGTTTGTGCGATGAGTGCGAATGCAGTTGAGTACTTTAGATACACTAACGCAGAGGGTGTAGAACTAAGGTATCGTATTATCAACGCAAAGGAAGTGGCAGTAGCGCCTGACGATAATCCCAGTTATTGGGATAGTACCGTGGTTAATTATCCAAACATTCTATGTGATAGTATTCGTATACCGGACACGGTAGAATATAATGGTAATTCTTACATGGTTACTGGTATTGATAACAATTCTTTTGCCTGTGTGAAAAATGTAAAAAAGGTAATACTCCCGAAAACCATTCGTTCTGCTCCATCATTGGCATTTAATTACAATTCAGGAATAGAAGAAATTATTGTGGACGAAGAAAATCCGTATTATACAACAGTAAATGGTGTTATGTATACCAAGGATATGAAATGTCTAACTGCTTATCCTTCTGCGAAGCCTGACTCCGTATTTATAGTGCCGGAAGGTCCACAATCCGTAGATACGTATGCTTTTACATTCTTAAGAAATTTAAAAGACATCACTATGCCATTAACCTTAAAAACAATGGAAAATGGAGCAATGATTACCGGTAGTATTCAACGCGCAGTATTTCAAGATAGTGTAACGATGTTTGAGTATGGAGCATGTTCTTTGTACGAAGCAGAAGAAATCGTGTTGGGCAACCGAGTAGATACATTTAATTCGCCAATAATTGCATTTTCTAAACCGATAACATTAACTTGCCGCACAGTAACACCGCCTTACTTCCCATTACAATCAGCAGAAGGTTCCCATCTTGGTGAATCAGAGTTGCGTGTCCCTATGCAGAGTGTTGCCGCTTATCAGCAAGCCGAGGGATGGAAATTATTTGGCAACATTGTTTCTATAGAGCCACCTGTAGTAACCGGTTTTGATAATGTGCAAGTGTCGTGGGTACAAAATTTCTCTGCAACAGGCTATGTCTGGATTCTCTATACGGACGAGGCGCACACGCAGCGGTTCATGACACTTACCTTTGATGCCAACGGACACTTGGTTAATATAGATTTGGCAGGCAGCGACGCACCTGCCCGTATGCCTGCGCTCTATGAGGAAGAAAGTGAAGAACCGACGCATTTTGCTGAGTACTACTCGTTTACCATAACAGGCCTTTCCCCAAATACAAGTTACTATTTTGTTCGTCAGAGCCTGAACGGAACAGATGTTATTGACGAGGAAAACGGTACATTTGCGACTCAATCGAGTGCTACGGCTATAGAGAATATCAACAATGCCTCAGCTCCCACAAAAGTCATCAGAAACGGTAATGTGTTGATTAAACAAGGTAATAAAACCTATACTATCCAAGGTCAAGATGTAAGATGAAAGCGAAGTGGGTGAATATAGTGGATAGCTTGCAGGGGAATGTGGATCAAAGACATTATGCACGGCGGATTTCCGGAAACGGGGAATATGGAGCGGTGTGCGCGAAGCCGGAGTTGAGCAAGAAGACAAAGAAAGCAAAGGCGGAACACCCGATGGCAAAAGCCTTTGCGGAACTGATGGCGGAGACAAAGGCTATCATGCATGATTCGGTGCGTAAGGCGGAATGGCAGACATCTATCGTGAAATAGCAATACATCTACTATAAAGTAGCAGGTAAACACGAAAACGACACGACAACGACACGAAAACGACACGAAAACGGCTGCAGGGTTCGTCCTAAGAAAAACAATCGCACAAGTAAATAAAGCAAACAACAATATAACATAACAATTAACACAAATATTAATTATTTAATTTAACCAAATGGCAAAGATTATTACATTAGGCGAGATTATGCTTCGCTTAAGTCCTGATGGGCAAGAACGTTTTGTTCAATCAGAGAGTTTCCGTATCATCCCTGGTGGTGGTGAGGCGAATGTGGCTATCTCATGTGCTAACTATGGTCACGAGGCTTACCTTGTTACCAAACTACCAAAGCACGAGATAGGTCAGATAGCTGTTAACTCTCTCCGTCGTTATGGTGTCAATACGAACTATATTGTTCGTGGTGGTGACCGTGTGGGACTATATTACTGCGAGACAGGCGCGTCTATGCGTCCATCAAAAGTGATTTATGATCGCGCGCACTCAGCTATTGCTGAGGCAGACCCAACTGACTTCGATTTCGATGCAATCATGGAGGGCGCTTCATGGTTCCACTGGAGTGGCATCACTCCTGCTATCTCTGACAAAGCAGCAGAGATAACCAAGTTGGCATGCGAGGCAGCGAAGCGTCATGGTGTGACGGTCTCTGTGGACCTTAACTTCCGCAAGAAACTATGGACCAGCGAGAAAGCTATCTCTATCATGCGTCCACTCATGCAGTATGTAGATGTATGTATTGGTAACGAAGAGGATGCTGAGTTGTGCCTTGGTTTCAAGCCGGACGCAGATGTGGAGGGTGGCGAGACCAATGCGGAGGGATACAAAGGTATCTTCGAGCAGATGATGAAAGAGTTCGGCTTTAAGTATGTTGTTTCTACTCTTCGCGAGTCATACAGCGCTACTTTCAACGGTTGGAAAGCTATGATTTATAACGGTAAGGAGTTCTATCAGTCTAAGCGTTATGAAATCAATCCTATTATTGACCGCGTAGGTGGTGGTGATAGTTTCTCTGGCGGTTTAATTCACGGTATGCTCAAGTATCCAGATAATCAAGGTGCTGCTTTGGAGTTCGCTGTAGCTGCCAGTGCATTGAAGCACACTATCAATGGTGACTACAACCTCGTAAGCGAAGACGAAGTGCTGAGCCTTGCCGGAGGTAACGCCAATGGCCGCGTACAAAGATAAATTGAAGTGACAAAGTGACGTAATTACGTAATCCCGTAATAACGAAAAAAACAAAGATTAAAATGGCAAAGTTTGATAAGTTTGAGGTGATGGCGAAGATTGCAGCCGCACCAATGGTTCCGGTCTTTTATAATAAAGATGTGGAAGTATGCAAGAATGTTATTAAGGCGTGCTATGCAGGCGGTGTGCGTGCTTTTGAGTTCACCAACCGTGGTGACTTTGCACACGAGGTATTTGCTGAATTGAGCAAATGGGTAGCCGTTGAATGTCCTGAATTGGTATTGGGTATCGGTTCGGTAGTGGACGCTCCAACTGCTGCGTTGTATATCCAATTGGGTGCTAACTTCGTGGTGGGTCCGTTATTCAATAAGGATGTGGCTGTAGTATGTAACCGCCGTTGTGTGACTTACTGCCCTGGTTGCTTAACACCGAGCGAGATAGGCGCAGCGCAGGAAGTTGGTTGCGACTTTACGAAGGTCTTCCCGGGCGATGTAGTCGGTACTAATCTCGTGAAGGGATTGATGGCACCAATGCCTTGGTCTAAGATAATGGTTACTGGCGGTGTGGCTCCAGAGAAAGAGAACCTTGAGAAATGGTTTGCTGCAGGCGTCTTCTGCGTAGGAATGGGTAGCAAACTCTTCCCGTCTGACAAAGTGAAAGCAGGCGACTGGGCATATGTGACTGCAAAGTGCCAAGAGTGCTTTGAGGTAATCGCAGCTATCAAACATTAACTCATTAACTCATTAAACATTACACAACAATATGAGTACACAAAAAAAACTAATGACAAACTGGCGTTGGTGGATGTGCTTATTGCTCTTCATCGCGACAACAGTTAATTACATGGACCGCCAAGTGCTGTCCCTTACTTGGAAAGATTTTATTGCTCCAGAGTTTCACTGGACGGATAGTGATTACGGAACGATAACAGCATTGTTTTCTATTATTTATGCGGTATGTATGTTATTTGCTGGCCGTTTCATAGACTGGATGGGAACGAAGAAAGGTTACCTCTGGGCTATAGGCGTATGGTCAGCGGGTGCATGTTTGCATGCTGCATGTGGTTGGGCAACGATGCATATCGAGGGTTTTGAGTCTATTGCTGCAATGGCGGCAGTGGAGACGGGTTCAGCAGTGGCTTTAGCTATTGCTTCTACCTCGGTGTATTTATTTATAGCAGCTCGTGCTATCTTGGCGCTTGGTGAGGCTGGTAACTTCCCTGCGGCTATCAAGGTAACCGCTGAGTATTTCCCTAAGAAGGACCGTGCTTTTGCAACCTCTCTTTTCAATGCGGGTGCGTCTGTAGGAGCGTTAGCAGCGCCAGCCACTATTCCATTATTGGCTCAGTACTTTAAGGATTTAGGTATTGGTGGTGGTTGGGAGATGGCTTTCATCATCATTGGTGCGCTTGGATTTATATGGATGGGCTTTTTCGTATTTATGTATGAGAAGCCAGAGCAGTCTAAGTATGTGAATGAGGCTGAGTTGGCATATATCAACCAAGATGAGGACGATGTGCAAGCAGAGAAAGCACAGACTACCAAGGAGGCAACTATTCCATTTTGGAAGTGCTTTACATATCGTCAGACCTGGTCTTTCATTACGGGTAAGTTCTTTACGGATGGCGTATGGTGGTTCTATCTATTCTGGGCTCCTGCTTATTTCTCTGACCAGTATGGTTATTCATCCAGTTCAAGTATGGGTATAGCGTTGATATTCACGCTGTATGCTATCGTTACTGTGCTTTCTATATTTGGTGGTTATTTGCCTAAGTTGTTTGTAGAGAAGAAGGGTATGAACCCTTATAATGGTCGTATGTTGGCGATGTTGTTGTTTGCCTTCCTGCCATTACCAGCGTTGTTTGCTCAAGGTTTGGGTGTTCATTCGGTATGGTGGCCATGTATTATTATTGGTTTGGCAGGTGCAGGACACCAAGCGTGGTCGGCTAACTTATTCTCTACTATTGGTGATATGTTCCCTAAATCGGCTATCGCTACTATCACAGGTATAGGTGGTATGGCTGGCGGAATTGGTTCTTTCTTGATCAATAAGGGCGCTGGTGTGTTATTTACTTATTCTGAGGGAATGGGTAGTGCGTTCCAGTTCTTAGGTTTTGAAGGCAAGCAAGCAGGTTATATGATTATCTTCTGTATTTGTGCGGTGGCGTATGTTCTTGCATGGAGTATCATGAAGGCTTTAGTTCCAAAGCACAAACCAATCGTTTTGGATTGATAGATAAAACGATATGAAGAATAAGAAAATCCCGCTTAACGGCGGGATTTTTTGTATATGTATCTGAGTAATTTATAGTTCGTATTGTACGAGGCATAGTGCTGTCATGGCTTCGACGACAGGTACAGCGCGTACCGCCACGCAGGCGTCATGACGACCGGCCTTTGTACATTGTACATCGTCCCTTTGTAAATTAGCAAGTGCTTTGGGTGTGGTGGGTGTAGGTTTGAAGACGCATCGGAAAGTGATGTTTGTTCCGTCGCTGATACCACCGGCAATACCTCCGGATATATGATTGATTTCACTGCCGGGTTGTGTGACGCCAGCGAAACCTGTACCGTATTCAAACCCCTTGCAAGCATTGATACTCATGACAGCGAAGGCGAGTTCGGCTTGCAGTTTGTTGAAGATGGGTTCTCCTATGCCGGCAGGCATACCTGTTATGGTACATTCGATAATACCTCCGATGGAGTCGCCTTGTTGCTGATAGTATGCAATGGTGTGTGCGAACTGCTCGGGGTTGGTTTCTGCGCCCACTTGTATGAGTTGTGCGTGAATGGTTATTCCTTTTTGTTGGAGTGCTTGTTTGGCAATGCTGCCTGCCACTACGCGCGCGGCTGTTTCTCGTGCTGACGCTCTGCCTCCGCCACGATAATCGCGTATGCCGTATTTCTGTTCATACACTTTGTCTGCGTGTCCTATGCGATAGGTATGCTTGAGGTGCTCGTAGTCTTCTGGCCGCGCATCTTTATTGCGTATGATGAAGGCGATAGGAGTGGCGAAAGTACGAAGGGACGATGTACGATGTACTTCTATTACTCCGCTGAGCCATTCGACCTGGTCTGGTTCGCGCATTGCTCGCGGCGAAGCGCCGGTTGCTCCTTTTCTCCCCGCTCTGCGGTCCAGTTCGTGGTATATGGTTGGAAAGTCAATCTCTATTCCTGCAGGCACGCCATCGAGCACGCCGCCTATAGCGGCTCCGTGTGCCTCTCCAAAGGAGGTGAAACTCCATTTATCTCCGAATGTATTCATATGATTATTGTTTGATGATAGCAATACTGAGTTCGTAAGGTCAATAAGCCTGCGCAAAGGTAGTGTTTTTTTCTGATATATGCAAGTGAAAAGCTGATATGTGTGTTTTTTGTCAAAAAAACTTGCACATATGCAAAAAAAACACTACCTTTGCAGTCGCAAAGGTTAAATAACAACGCAGAAGGATAATAAACAAAGAGATATGAAGAAACATTTAGTAATGGTCTTATTCACTATATGTATGTGCGGAATGGTGTCTGCTCAGCAGTTGCCTGACCCGCATTTTGAGGACTGGAGTAGTAAGTTCAATGGTGATAAGCAGCTCAAGTACTGGCACGGAAGTAATGTGTCTCAGTTTGGATTTAAGTTTACTTTTCTTTTTCAGAAACCTGGTCGCACTGGTTACTGCGCGTATGTAGCAGACCGTCAGATAGGTGCGTTTGGTATCAAGGAGGTTGGTCCGGGTTATTTCGGTTTGGGTACAGCGTGGCAGTATATGAATGGACTGAGTACGAAGACGGCTACTGCGGGTACATACGGAGGTATTGAGTGGCGTCACCGTCCAGACACGATGGCGGTATGGGTGAAGCGTACGGGAGCGAACACGGACAAGGAGGATTTTCACTTGCTCTATTACGCATGGACGGGTACAGCCAAGGGTAGTCATTACAAGTCCAAGAACGGAGGGTGTACCGAGGTGGAGATGGTGAATGAAGAGAGCGATATTCGTCAGGCGTTGGATGGGAATGAGTGTACGACGGTAGAGTCTGCCAAGCAGATAGCTGAGGGTTGGTATCGTGCACGCGCTTGTTATAACGAATGGACGCGCATCAAAGTGCCTATTTACTATATGAATAATGCACAGCCATCGATGTGTAATGTGATTTTCTCCGCAGGTAACTATCCTGCTTTTCGCGCTAACGACGGGCTTTACGACGGCAATGCGCTCTATGTGGACGATGTGGAACTGATATACTCATCCAAGATAGATAAGATGGTTATCAATGGTCAGGAATGGAAGACATTTGACCCCAATAAGACAGAGCAGACCTATGTTCTTACAGGCGATAAGGTGAATATTGAGGGCTACCGAGGTGTGGGAGCACTCACGAATATCAAAGGAAAGAAAGTGCAGTTCAAAGGACGCAAACTGAGCGCGCAAGAGATGAGCGTTGTGCCGGGAACAATCAACGGGCAGCCATGGGTGATTACCGTCAAAGCAGAAGATGGTTCATCCACCACTACTTACCGCATTAAAATAACCCAATAAGCGTGTTGTTCGAGTCTTTCCATATCATTGATTGGGTGTTCTTCGGTGCACTGCTTGCCTTGTTCATCGGGCAAGTAGGGTATTATATAAGTAGTGAGTACAGAGTAGGGAGTAGTGAGAAGGGAGTAGGGAGTAGTGAAGAAGGTTGTCCTGGGGTGTCGGTATTGGTGTGTGCGCATAATGAGGCATACAACCTATCGGCGTACTTGTACACATTACTATCGCAGGATTATCCTACCTACGAAGTGATAGTAGTAGATGACGGTTCGGAGGACAAGACACGCGAAGTGATTGAGAGTTATATGGTGCAAGACAAGCGTCTGAGGACTACCTTCATACCCAAAGAGGCACGCGTGCGGTCAACAAAGAAACTCGCCATCACACTGGCTGCCAAAGCTGCACAATACGACTACCTCTTACTCACAGACGCAGACTGCACGCCAGAGTCCACGCATTGGATAAGCGAGATGATGAAAGGGTTTAAGCCAAGTACAGAGTACAGAGTACAGAGTACCAAAGAAATAGTGTTGGGTTTTGGTGCGTATTTCTACGAAAAGGGATTTGTCAATCGCTTGGTGCGCTATGACACACTCTTTAATGGTTTGCACTACCTTAGTGCGGCTGCTCACGGGCACCCATACATGGGCGTGGGACGCAACTTGGCATACAAGAAAGAACTATTCTTCAAGACAGGAGGATTTAAGAAAACGATGACTAACCGCGCGGGAGACGACGACCTATTCGTTAATCATGTGGCTACAAGAAAAAACACATCCGTAGTCCTCTCTCGTAACTCCATCACTTGGTCTCCTGCAAAGACCACTATGCGCGACTGGTGGCAGCAGAAAAGAAGACACTTGTCCGTCTCGCATGACTACCGGTGGAGCACAAAAATACGCCTCGCATTAGAACCAATGAGCAGAGGACTATTCTATTTACTTGTGCTCACGCTGTCAGTCGCTTTCGCCTGCCAACCACTCATCGGTACTCCTTTGTCCATCTTGGCAGCATTGGCATGGATACTATTCCTACTCCGATGGATGATACAAGCAATAGTCATCAACCTATCCGCTAAACGATTAGGATTGCATGGCTTTAATATATTCACTATCTTGGGAATGGATATACTCCTTCCACTGGTATCGCTCTATATGCTCTGTGTACCCAAGAAACAAGTGAAATGGTAAAGACAATGTACAATGTACAATGTACAAAGGACGCTTTGCTAATTATTCATTATTAATTGTTCATTATTATGGCAGAACAGAAGTTAAACATTAACATCACTCCAGAGAAAGCAACAGGAGTATTCGCAAACTTAACACTCATCGCACACACACCTACAGAGTTTGTGCTCGATTTCGCACAGATAATGCCAGGTATGCAGCAAGCAAATGTCGTTTCTCGCGTAGTGGTTACTCCGGACCAAGTGAAGAAAATATTAGGAGCACTACAAAGTAATATAGCGCAATACGAGAAAAAATATGGTACTATAGCAGGCGGGCCCATACCCGGTAGCACCATACCAATGAATTTCTCCAGTGGAGGAGAAGCTTGAGGAAAATGTACGATGTACAATGTACGATGTACGATGTACAAAGGACAATGTACAAAGGATATTCATTAATCATTATTCATTATTAACTCATGAAAACATTTCTTGCATCCCAGTTGATTGTCAATGCGGATGGCTCTATCTTCCATCTGCATATCAAGCCTGAACATTTGGCAGATAAGATTATCTTGGTAGGAGACCAAGGTAGAGTAGATTTAGTGGCATCTTTCTTTGATGAGGGTTCCATTGAATGCGATATCCAGTCGCGTGAGTTCCACACAATAACAGGGCGTTACAAAGGCAAACGCATCTCGTGTATCTCCACGGGTATCGGTACCGATAACTGCGATATAGTGATGAATGAGATAGACGCCTTGGCGAATATCGACCTCACTACCCGCACAGAGAAAGAGACACCCCGTGTGCTCGATATTGTGCGCGTAGGCACTTGCGGCGGCATGCAAGAAGATATACCACTCGGCACTTTCCTCGTGAGCGAGAAATCAATCGGATGGGATGGCGTGCTCGCTTTCTACGAAGATAGAGACAAAATATCCGATGTGGGCTTTGAAAAAGCACTTGTGGATTTCATTGGGTACCCAGCCAAAGCAGCCGTTCCATATGTGGTGGCTGCCAATACCGAACTCGTTAACCGCATTGCGCGCGATGACATGATGCGCGGCTGTACCATCGCAGCGAATGGATTCTACGGTCCACAAGGACGCGTATTGCGCGTAGGGCTCGCTGTGGAAGATATCAACGAGAAGATAACTGCTTTCAGATACGAAGGACAACGCATCACCAACTACGAAATGGAAGGTTCGTGCATTGCAGGACTCGCGCTCCATATGGGGCACCGCGCCATGACGGTATGTTGCGTCATTGCACAACGCAAGATTGAAGCAGCCAATACCGACTACAAACCGCGTATTAAAGAACTCGTTCAAACAGTATTAGAAAGAATCTAATTGATGTACGAAGGACGATGTACAATGTACAATGTACAATGTACAAAGGACCATTTACGATGTACGATTTATTATAAAAAGGAATGAAAAAGCAAACTATTTTAATAGCGCTTGTGGGCGCATTGATGACAGGCGTAGTAGCTTGTACTCCGCAGCAGGAGAAACAACAGACACCTGCAACAAACGAATTTAACTATATGGTAGAGAACTTTGCTGATTTAGGCATTCTGCGTTACCGCGTGCCTGACTTTGAAAACCTGACAACACAACAAAAAGCACTCGTTTATTACCTCAACGAAGCTGCTTTGTGGGGACGAGATATTCTTTGCGACCAAAACTGTCGCTATAACCTCCGTATTCGCCGCGCATGCGAGAAAATCTACCTCAATTACACAGGCGATAAGAACACCGAGGAGTGGAAAGCATTCGAATTATACCTCAAGCGCATATGGTTCGCCAATGGTATTCACCACCATTATTCAGAAGATAAAATGCTACCAACCTGTTCGCGCGAGTGGTTTGCTAACGCTTGCGCTTCATGCGGAGTGCAATTAGACGACGAAGTGATGAATGTTATCTTTGACCCCACTGTGATGGCAAAGAAAGTAAACTCTGCCGCAGGACAAGACCTCTGTCTCACTTCCGCTTGTAACTACTACGAGAATGTGACACAAGCAGAAGCCGAGGCATGGTATGCAGCGCACAAAGATAACTCACCAGAACCCAAATGGATAGGACTCAACTCGAAGTTGACCAAGAATGAGCAAGGAGAAGTGATTGAACGCGTATTCAAATCAACAGGTGACGGACTCTACCGCGAAGCCTTAGCTCATGTGGTGGAGAACCTTGAGAAAGCACTCGCGTATGCAGAGAATGACAAGCAACGAGAAGTGATATCCAAACTGATTGAATTCAATAAGACAGGTGACCTCACTACCTTCAATCAGTACGCCATTGCGTGGGTACAAGACCTGGATAGCCGTGTGGATTTCGTGAATGGATTTACGGAAGTGTATGGCGACCCATTAGGTGTGACAGGCGCATGGGAGTCATTGGTGAACTTCAAAGATGAGGCAGCTACACGCCGTGCGCAGACACTCTCAGATAACGCACAGTGGTTCGAAGATAACTCACCTATCGCACCGCAATACAAGAAAGCAGAGTGCAAAGGTGTGTCTGCCAAAGTAATCACCGCCGCTATCCTCGCGGGTGACTGTTATCCCGCTACGCCGATTGGAATCAACCTACCTAACGCCAACTGGATTCGTAAGAACTACGGTTCGAAATCGGTCACTATAGCCAACCTTACCGAGGCATACAACCAAGCAGCGTTAGGAAATGGATTTAATGAAGAGTTTATCTTAGAGGAGGCAGACCGAGAGATAGCACGCCAATACGGCGCATACATGTCCGATATACATGTGGACCTCCACGAATGTTTAGGTCACGGTTCCGGTCAGATGTTACCCGGTGTGGACAAGAAGGCACTCAAGGAGCACGGTTCTACTATTGAAGAATGCCGCGCAGACCTCTTCTCTATCTATTACATGGCGGACCCTAAGTTGGTGGAGTTAGGTATCGTGCCTGACGCTGAGGCATACAAAGCACAATACTACCATCAGTTACTCAATGGTGCACTCACACAGTTAGTGCGTATCGAACCGGGTAAGCAAATCGAAGAAGCACATATGCGTAACCGCGCTATCAACGCCCGTTGGGTCTTGGCGCACTGTAACCCTGAGCAACCCGAGGCAGAGATTATCGAGCAAGACGGAAAGCACTACTTGCGTATCAATGACTACGAAGGTGTACGCGCACTCTTCGGACAACTATTAGCCATCACACAAGATATTGTTTCTACAGGTAACTACGAAGCCGCTTGCCAATTAGTGGAAGAGTACGGCGTGGCAGTAGATAGCGCATTGCACCAAGAGTTACTGGCGCGTTACGAACCACTCAATATCCCGCCATACAAAGGATTTGTTAATCCTATCTACACCGCACATCTCGATGACAAGGGCGAGATAACAGATGTCACACTGGACTATACCGAGGGATACACCGAGCAACACCTACGCTACTCACGCGATTATAGTCCACTGCCCGATGTGAATAAGTAATAGACCCATGGCAAATGATTTGTGTAGAATTGCCAATTTCCAAATCGATTGCTAATAGACTAATCCTATTACAAGCAATACACGGAGACGAGCTTATGCCCGTCTCCGCTGCTATGCCCCATGATGTGCGGCTGATACACGATTGTTTGACTAAACTGCGAACGCATCAAAGTGGTACACCGCTCACACTCTATCTGCATAACTGCGGTACAGCATTACGCTTTTTACAAGTTCATTTGGAGCAATGTTATGCGGGCGAACCCATCGTGCTCGATGGCGATGAACGACTCAAAGAGCGGGATGGCAAACCCACCACGCAGACCACTTCCGCTCTCATCATGCACGGAAAGGATATACCTCAGCAGGATGAAGAATCGCCATATATCACAATGACCCGTCGTATGACTGCCGCTTATCCAAATATCACCATAGAGCGCGACTGGAGTGCGGCAGCCTTCTGGTATGAGTACATCGCTATCCACGGGGGAGAAGTGTTACTAAAAGGACTGACGGAAGAGAGTTTGCAAGGGGATAGGAAAGTGGCAGATATCTACGCGCAGTATTTCGGAGTGCATACCACTTATACACCACAAGGAGCAGTCTTGCGGGCTGTGAACGAACAACGACCTGCATGCGTCATCATCGATTTTAGTGCCACGCCAGACCTATACCCTGCTATCGCACTCACATGCGAGCGTTTGGGTATCACACTGCATGCAGAAGGAACGGAATGCTTGCACTATAAAGAGTGTGACCGATTAGAGGCGGTGCGTTTGCATGAGGTACGCAATGACCACCGCATGGCTATGGCACTCATGGCGGCAGACTATACCGTTAGCAAAGTAGAGCAGCAGTGTGTGACGAAGAGTTATCCGCTTTTTGTGGAGCAGTTAGTGTCTGTACAGCAGAATAGGACGCAAGAGTCCATCGCACATATAACACCCATACGAGGCGTTAATGATGATAACAAAGGGAAGAAACATGCACTCTCTAAACTGATACACGCTGCGCAAGCAGAATATATATGGCTGCACGACGATGATGTCATACTGCCAAAGGCAATTGATGTACGAAGGACGAATGTACGAAGTACGGAGGAACGGATACAAAGTACAAACGCTGACCTTATTATTCTGCCGTTAAAGATGGAGAGCGAGAGCGAACACCTTTCATTGTTAGAGAAATTGCAAATAGCCGAGTATGCCGCAATACAACAGTTGACCATCGAAGCCGCTCAAAGAGGCAGAGCGGTTATGTGTTCGGGAGCAAACCTCATCGTAAGACGAGAAGCATGGTTGGCATGCGAAAAAGACCTACACCCGGAAATACCAAGCGGAGACGATATGTTCCTCTTGGAAGCCATCAAACGCAAAGGTATGCGTGTCGGGGTGATAGACACACCTGATTATACAGCAGTAGTGCGCCCCATTACCTCATGGCGTACTTTCTTCAAGCAACGCATGCGATGGGCAGGGAAAGCGCCCGCTTATACCGATAGAGATATCATCCGTTGCGGTGCATGCATAGCAGCGATGAATGTACTGCAACTCCTATGCCCATTCATCCTCCTTGTCAAATTTCCTATCGAGTATCGCCTTGTACGAAAAAGAATAACCCCTCCTAATCAGGAGGGGCATGGAGTGAAACTATTTTTTGTTGTACTCCTCTTAGAAATTCTCTATCCGTTCTATATGCTGGTATGCCTTATAGGGGGACTTATCAAAAGTTCCTCCTCTAACACCACTTGGTAATCTATCCCAATACAACATCCAAAATCATCATTAACGAAAACCCGATGGCAAAGCCAATCGTGTTGATATTGCTATGTGCTCCTTGAGATGCCTCGGGAATAAGTTCTTCTACCACCACATACATCATTGCCCCTGCAGCAAAAGCCAAAAGGTAGGGCAAGAAAGGAGTGAGCCATGCTGCCAAAAGGAGAACCAATAGTCCACCAATGGGTTCTACCACACCACTTAAACTGCCTATCAAGAACGATTTCCATCTGCTATTACCCGCTGCGCGCATGGGCATGGCTACGATAGCACCCTCGGGGATGTTTTGTATCGCAATACCGAGTGAAATAGCAATAGAGGAAGCTAAGGTGAGTCCGGTCACACCTTGTTCAGCACCGCCCAACACAACCCCTACAGCCATGCCTTCGGGAAGATTATGAATAGTGACTGCTAATACTAACATCAGCGTGCGTGAGAGTGAACGCCGAGGGCCTTCGGGTTCTTGGGCACCAATATGCAGGTGAGGAGTGAGCATATCCAATACCAATAGAAAACCTATACCCAATAAAAAACCTACTACCGCAGGTACTACAGCATAAGCACCACGATGACTCAAACTATCCATCGCAGGGATAAGTAGCGACCATACAGAAGCAGCTATCATCACACCTGACGCAAAACCCAATAGCAGTTTTTGCAAACGAGAAGAAATACTATCTTTGATAAAAAAGACAAAAGACGAACCGATTATCGTTCCTACTAACGGAAGAAGTAAGCCTATAGCGAGAGTTATCATATGCGTTTATTATAGTTGAGTAAATAAACATGCGCGCGTACATATTGCACGCGCGCATATCTTATAAGGTATATGGCGCATAGCACCATTCAAAAGTAGTCTTATACTACACCACTAAAGCCCATGAAGGCCATCGCTAATAAACCAGCTGTCAACAAAGCGATAGGAGTTCCTTGCATCGCTTTTGGCACTTTATTCAAGGCTAACTGCTCACGCATACCAGCGAATAGAACTAATGCAACAGCAAAACCGATAGCCGTAGCGATGGCAAAGAAAAGACCTGTCATCAAACTTGGTTCTACAACCGTTCCATCTACAGATGGTAGTTTATAGGTACCATTAGCCACCAGAATTGCCACACCGAGAATACAGCAGTTTGTGGTAATCAAAGGAAGGAAAACACCTAACGCTTGATACAAGGCTGGACTTACTTTCTTTAGCATAATCTCAATCATCTGCACCAAAGCGGCAATAATAAGGATGAAGAGTATAGTCTGAAGGAACTCCACTTCACATACAACTAATAATTTCTGTAGCAAATAGGTAACTATTGTTGCTAATGTGAGTACGAAAGTAACTGCAGCACCCATACCCATCGCAGTGTTAATCTTCTTACTTACGCCCAAGAATGGACAAATACCTAAGAATTGGCTCAATACAATATTGTTAACAAATATTGCAGAGATAAATATAAGAAAATATACCATAAGTATTTACTATTTATTCGTTTACTATATTCGTTATTTCTTCTGCAGTTTATTCATCAGTACCATCAAGTATGCAAGGCAGATAAATGCGCCAGGAGCCAATACGAAAATTAACATTGCATATTGTTCTCCGAAGATAGGCAAACCAAATACACCGCCTGTACCTAATAACTCGCGTACTGCACCTAATAAGGTAAGTGCTAAAGTGAAACCAAGACCCATACCCAAACCATCTAATGCAGATAAACCTATATTATTCTTAGCCGCAAACGCTTCTGCACGACCAAGTACAATACAGTTCACAACAATCAGAGGAATGAATAAACCAAGCACCTCGTATATACCGGGCAAGTAGGCTTGCATCACGAGTTGTACAACTGTCACGAAAGTAGCGATGACAACGATGAAGGCAGGGATACGTACTTTATCTGGAATGAGGTTTTTTAAAAGGGAGATAACCATGTTCGAGCATATGAGTACGAATGTGGTTGCCAATCCCATCGCCATACCATTGATAGCGCTTGTAGTGGTTGCAAGGGTAGGGCACATTCCCAAAACCAATACGAAAATAGGGTTCTCTTTGAGAATGCCATTAACTAATGTCTTGAATGCGTTATTCATTTGTTACCTCCATTTCTTTTTCTTTGTTCGTTTGTTCTGTAGCACCGGAAATAGCTTGTACCTCACCATTAGTGAATGCTGTATAAGCCTTGTTGATTGCTTTGAGGAATGCGCGACTACTAATGGTGGCAGCAGTGATGGCATCTATACCTCCTTTAACATCTTTGCTCACTTGGAAAGCACCGTCAGCCTTTTTGCCAATGATGTTTTGGTTGCCCTTGTCGGTCTTGAACCATGTGCCCATCTTGTCACCCAAACCGGGAGTTTCTTGGTGCTCTAATACTTGGTAGCCAAACACTTTGCTATCTGCATCAAAACCAACCATAATCTTAATAGGACCACCAAATCCATTTTCGGTTGTCTCCACTGCTGTACCTACCCATTGACCATTAATATAACCTTTATAAACGGTCATCCCATTTACCTGCTCGGCATCTGAGATGGTACAACCTGCAGGCAGGACAGCGAGAATAGCGGCCTGTTGTTTTTGTTGTTTCTGTTGTTCGATTGTATCGAAAGTCAAGATATAAATGCCTGCCAATGCGCTGGCTGCTACGAAGCAGATAATGACAAGGCTGAGCACCATGTTCTTGAATGTACTTTGTAATTTTTCCATAACAAACCTCCTTATGCTTTTTTCTTCTCACTAAAGCGGCGTGGATGAATCTTATTTAACAATGGAACGCATGCGTTCATAATCAAAATGGCGAATGACATGCCTTCAGGATAAGCGCCCCAAGTACGAATAACCATCACGATGAAACCAATGCCAATACCGAAGATGATTTTACCCCATGCAGTCATTGGACTGGTTACGTAATCGGTAGCCATGAAGAATGCACCGAGCATCATACCACCGGTCAGCAAACTATAAGCAACATATTCACCAATGGTCATATCTCCGGGTAAAGCACCTACCCAACCTGTTGCGGCAGCGAAGAGCGCTACAGTAGCGAGTATAGAAACAGGGATATGCCATGTAATCACCTTGGTGCAGATTAAGAAAAGACCACCGATGATAAGTGCCAACGCACACACCTCACCAAGCGAACCGCCCATTGCGCCCATCAGAGAATCCATTAAACTAGGCAATTCTAATTCTACGGATTGACCGGTTTTAACGGCATGCTTGAGATAATAAAGAGGAGTAGCGGCTGTCTCCGCATCCACATAACTGGTTGCAAAGCCTTGTGGAGTAGGCCATGTGGTCATTTGCACTGGGAAAGCAATAAGTAAGAAAACACGACCAACCAAAGCGGGGTTAAAGGGGTTTTGACCAAGACCACCATAACTCATCTTGGCTATTCCAATGGCTACTATGGCGCCAATCACTACAATCCACCAATCAATATTGGAGGGTAAGTTAAAAGCGAGTAGCAAACCGGTCAGAACTGCAGATAAGTCTCCGATAGTTTGTTTGTTTTCTTTGAGTAAATAACGGCTAATAAGCCATTCTGTAGCCACACAGGCAATAACACTGATAGCGGCGGTGATGAGAGCTCCAATGCCAAACTCAATCACAGATACTACATATGCAGGAAGCAACGCGAGAATGACCAGTAGCATGTTACGGCGTACGCTGTCTCCGCTATGTGCGTGAGGTGCCGGAGCTGTAATCAATTGTTTCATATCTTTAATGCTTAATTTATGATTTCTTACTTTACTTATTTGCTGCGGCTCTTTCGCGCATAATACTGCCCACTTTAGCTTTGCCGGGGCGTATGTGGTCCAAGAGACGACGATGAGCAGGACATGTGAATACACAGCAACCACAGTCAATACAATCCATGATAGAATGCTTTTCAATATCGTCCCACATCTCTAATTCAGACATACGGCTGAGTAAATAAGGCTCCAGACCCATAGGACAAGCATCCACGCACTTGCCGCAACGGATGCAGTTTTCCTCTTCGGGACGAATACTCTCTTCTTCAGAGAGGAAAAGAAGACCAGAGAGACGCTTGTTAGCAGGCATACCCTCTATATGGTCCATAGCGCGACCCATCATAGGACCACCGCCGATAATCTTGCCCGTGTTAACAGGAATACCGCCTGCTAAGGCTATCACTTCTTCTATAGGAGTACCAAAACGAACCATATAGTTGCCGGGCTTGGATACATGCTTGCCAGTTACAGTCATAACACGACTGATAAGAGGTTTGTTCTTCTGTACTGCCTCATATACAGCGTAGATAGTAGCCACATTGTCCACTACGGCACCCACCTCGATAGGCAGTGCTCCGCTTGGAACCTGACGACCGATACAAGCATCAATCAATTGTTTCTCACCACCTTGAGGATATTTGAGTTGGAGAGGCATAACCTCAATACCCAAACTGGTGTTTGCCAATGCCTGCATGTGCTTGATAGCATCTTTCTTGTTATTCTCAATACCGATGATAGCACGCTCAATCTTCAGTGCTTTCATCAAGATTTTAATACCTATAATAATCTCTTCACCATGCTCTAACATCAACTGGTGGTCGCATGTCAAGTATGGCTCGCACTCTACACCGTTGACAATAAGTACCTCAGCTTTCTTGCCAGGAGGAGGCATCAACTTGACATGGGTCGGGAAACATGCACCGCCCAAACCGACTATACCGGCTGCCGCTATCTTCTCTACAATAGCTTCCGGACTCAGCGTGCATTGGTGTACTAAATTGGGACTGCGGTCAATCTCTGGCAACCACTCATCACCTTCTACATCTATAAAAATTGCCTGCATCGGCGCACCCCAAGCATCGGTTGTTGAGTCAATCTTGGTCACTGTTCCGCTCACAGGAGAGCAAATATTAGCACTTACGAATCCACCGGCCTTGGCCAATAGTTCGCCTACTTTCACTTTCTTTCCTACCTCCACAACCGCTTGCGCAGGAGCACCTATATGCTGTACCAAGGGAATAATTGCTTGCTTGGGTAGCGAAACCTCCTGAATAGGTTGGTGTGCAGAGTACTGTTTGTTATCATGTGGATGAACTCCACCAATAGTAAATGTTTTCATAATTGTTTACCTTTTGTCTTTGTCCGTTAATGCTTTTGAGCCATGCGAAGTAAATTCGGATAGTTAGCACCGGGGGTAGGCAGATTTTTAATCTTCGCTGCTACTTCGGCGCTAAAGTTCGGAATAATGATACCCGAGGCTGTCTTGCGCACTACTTGTTCTCCAGAAGAAGGAGCGGCGGGAGCATTCGCGGAAGGAACCAAAATCTTCTTCACCTCTTCCGTAATGGCATCGCCACCTACGGGGCAAGATAAGCCATCTGTACTGCCGGCTTTGACACAAGCTTCCGCAAAATTACGGCAACCGGCAAAACCGCAACCACCACAGTTGGCTCCAGGTAGTACGGCTTGAATCAAATCGATACGAGGATCTTCTTCTACTTTGAAAATCTGGCTGACTACATAAAGCAAAATAGCTGCTATCAAACCCGTGATTCCCAAAATGAGTGTAGAAAAAATAAAAGTTGAAATCATCGTTGTTAATTTTTTTAATGTTAATTATTTGTTATAGTTCTTTTTGTGCTGTAATGGTGAATTGCTTTTGCAACTTGTTTCGGAATAATCTTAATATCAGATAATAAACTGCGATAGAACATAGAGATAGTGTGCCCGTGATAGTCTCGTCCAAAGAGGTGAGTGCATTCAAGACAATAATCACAAGTATCATAACCACAAACGGCATGATATACCCCAGTAGAATGGCTTTCCATGCTAAGTGCTCGCGGACGCTTACTGTGACGCGCTCGCCCGGTTGAAGCACTTCGAGTGGAATAGCTTCAATAATCTTCTCTTGACTCTCGGAAGATACACACATCTCTTTTGCCTTGCATGAGGCACAAGCACTCGTCTGGAGAATCTTTATACGGGCGGTATCACCCTCTACATTCAATACTATACCGCTATGTTTGATTTCT
>JAZNQB010000040.1:0-4122 GCA_045589995.1 Paludibacteraceae bacterium | reverse complement strand
GCCTTTGGCAGATATGCCTGCACTAATTAAGCAGGCTATGGATATTGAGCAGTCATTGCGGAAGTAATACCCAATGGTATAGCATTTGATAAAGAATACAATAAACAGTTAATCCGTTTGCAATGGAACCAACCATTACCATTTATTGCAAGAATACCCAGTCGTATCACGAAGTGCCACGAGGCATCTCATTGATAGAGCTGAAGAATTTATTGGGAGTCGAACTGCAATATCCCATTATAGCAGCGCATGTGAACTATAAGGTGGAGAACCTAAATTTCCTGCTCTATAAGCCTAAGGATATAGAGTTTTTGGACGCCAGTTCTCCAACTGGAATGCGTGTCTATGTGCGTACACTGAACATGGTGTTAGCATGTGCTATCAATGAGCTTTATCCTCATACCGACTTGCGTATAGAGCATCCTATCAGCAAGGGGTATTATTGCACTCTACAATGGAATATGGATAAGAATGATGACTCCATGCGTCAATCTCCTCCTGCGGTGACGGCGGAGATGGTCGAGGCTATCAAGCAGCGTATGCTGCAGATAATCAAAGAGGATAGACCTATCTATGAAGAGGAGAAACGCACTAAGGATGTGATTAAGATGTTTGCGGCACGCTACAATAATCAGGGCTCTATCTTTGAGACTTTAGGTAATCCTTACTGCCGCTATTTCCGAATGGGTGATTTTATCGATTATTATACTAATGTGTTGTTGCCAAGCTCGGGGTATGTGAATGTATTTGATCTGGAGTTATTCCAAGATGGTATGTTGCTGCGTATTCCTAACAGAACCAATCCAACCATACTGGAGGAGTCTATTCTTCAGGAGAAGATGTTCTCTATCTTCCGAGAATATAATCGTTGGAATAAGTTGCTCCATATCAATAATGTGATAGACTTTAATATCGCCTGCAAGTGTAACAAGTCTTTCGAAATGATAAAGTTAGCAGAGGCATTACATGAGAAGAAAGTGGCGCAGATAGCCGATGCTATTGCCGAGAAACGGCCTAAGATGGTGTTCATTTCGGGTCCATCGTCTAGCGGTAAGACTACTTTCTCCAAGCGTCTGCAGATACAATTGATGGTTGATGGTATTAAACCGGAGGTTATCTGCATGGACGATTATTTTGTTAATCGTGTTGATACGCCTCGCGACGAGAATGGAGAATGGGATTTTGAGAATGTGAATACGGTGGACTTACCTTTCTTCCGTCAGCAAATACAAGACTTGTTAGATGGCAAAGAGGTGGAGTTGCCTACATATGATTTCTCGCTTGGCGAGCGTGTCTTTGAGGGGCGCCGTTTGCGTCTGCATAAAGATACAGTGTTGGTGATAGAGGGATTGCATGCGCTTAATCCATGTATTTTGCCTGATGTAGATAGGAGTCTCACTTTTAAGATTTATGTATCTGCTTTGACTACTATCAATATTGATAATCACAACTGGATTCCTACAACCGATATTCGCTTGCTTCGCCGAGTGGTGCGTGATTATAAGTACCGCAACTACTCCGCCCGTGAGACCATAGCGCGTTGCCCCAGTGTGATAAGGGGAGAAACCAAATGGGTATACCCTTACCAAGAGGAGGCAGATGTGATGTTCAACTCAGCGCTGATTTTTGAGTTCGCAGTGCTTAAACGCCATGCGGAACCGATATTACAGGAGGTGCCTAAGTTCTGTGAAGAATACTCTGAAGCACATCGTCTGCTTAAGTTCCTCCAATATTTTATACCTATACCAGAGAAGGAAATTCCGCCAACCTCACTCTTACGTGAGTTTGTGGGTGGCAGTTCATTCCACTATTAATTGACGCATCATGAAACGATACCAATTACTTATATTTTCCCTTTGTGCTGCTTGGCAGGTGTTTGCCAATGATACTATACCTGTTGTGGATTCCCTGCAGGCTATTGAACCTGTTATAGATAGCATACCTGCACAGCAATTAAACCTATTATCAGAGATGCGAGGTGTAGAGCTTATACAAGACTCTACTGTGGCTCGGCTTTTACAACAAGCCATCTATGGTAAGCAGGAGGTGATAGAGATGGATGGTTATAGGGTGCAGATATACTCCAGCAACCAGCAGCAGACAGCGAAAGCAGAGGCGCTCAGTTTGGAAGAGAAACTAAAGGATGATCTGCCTTATTCTATTTATGTAACCTATATGCCACCTTTTTGGAAAGTTCGCATTGGGGATTTTTTGACGGTAGATGAGGCGAAGGAATATAAGAAAATTTTCGTAGAGCGATATCCCTCTATGATAGGTGATACATATATAGTAAGAGATAAAATCAAGGTGATACAATGAATATGCAAGCATTTAACAGCCGTCCAGAAGTGACGGAGCAGATAGCGCAATCTGTACAAACGGTTCTGCTGCAGATAGGTGAAGACCCTACTCGCGAAGGACTTGTCAAGACGCCTAAGCGCGTAGGTGAGGCACTGCAGTTCTTATGCAAAGGATATAATGAAGACCCAGAGGCTATCTTGCGTTCCGCGCTGTTTGAAGAGGATTATCGTCAGATGGTTGTGGTTAAGGATATAGATTTCTACTCTCTTTGCGAGCACCATATGTTACCTTTCTTTGGCAAAGTGCATGTGGCATATATACCCAATGGTCGAATCACTGGCTTGAGCAAGATAGCCCGTGTGGTGGATGTGTTTGCTCGTCGTTTACAAGTACAAGAGCGTTTGACTACTCAAATTAAAGAGTGTCTTCAGCAAACATTGGATCCATTGGGTGTGATGGTTGTGGTAGAGGCAGAGCACTTATGCATGCAGATGCGCGGTGTGCAGAAACAGCATGCTATGACCGTCACTTCGGACTTCACCGGAGTATTCCAACAAGCCAAGACTCGCGAGGAGTTCTTACGTCTCATCAAGAATGGATAAGGCGTTCTTTATTTCCTGATAAATACTATTTTGACAACGGTGGTTTCCCCGTTCGGTTCATTGCATAGGGCGGTATAGACACCGCTTTTTGCGCGTTGCCCATCTGGCAGACGGCCATCCCATACGGCTAAACCGCCGTGGCTACGGGTTTTGCAGACAAGGTTACCGCCGGCATCTACTATGTTGACCATTGTTTGTTCCATCAGTCCTGCAATGCTTATCATGCCTCCGTAGTCTGGTCTTATAGGGTTTGGGAAAGCATATGCTTGGCTAAGGTCTTCGCGCGGTGCACTGGCATCGCTGCGGTAAGAGGCTATACCTTTGTTGGTGCCGACAAACACTTCTCCCGTTGTGGGCATGATAGCGATAGATTGTATAGTGTTGGATGGCAAAAGGGAGTTGTCTTCGGTGAAGCGGGCCACGGTAATAGTGTCATCTTCAATGAGGAAGAGTCCTGAGTTATCAGTACCAATCCACATTCGATTTCCTCCGTCAATAGCCATGCAGTTTATTTGTTCTCCTCCGAGTAGGTAGTCACCGTCGTTAGTGCCGTCATTGCGCGGAACGATAATCTGCCTGCATTCATTGCTACTGAAGAAATCTACGCTTGTAGGTATGATAATCAGTCCGTTATTTGTGCCTATCCATATACGGTTATCCAAGTCTTGCGTGAGGCACATGATGTTATTTAATGTGAGACTTTTGCCGTTCTGGTCAATGAATGTATGTCGTTTGACTGCTCTATCATCTCCAGATATGGTTGGTGTTCCGTTGTCGTCAAAGAGTATGATTCCTGGCTTTTCGCGTTGGTCAATAATCCACTTATGTGCATTATCGCGTCTATCGAACCAGATTTCCCCTGGTGTGATGAGTCGTATCGTGTCTCTTTGCTGTGATAAAGAGAGAGGATACCATATGCCGTTGGGTGTGCGCACATGCACGGGGTATCCGTTAGAGGTGGCATTAAGTACCCACAGGTTACCATCGTCATCCATAGCTGCTCCGTCAGTGCGTGTGAAATATGCTTGTCCGGCGTCAGGGACTGCTACTTGCAATGTGCTATTGGATGGTGTATAGTTTTTCTCTGCTTTATAGTCTTTAAACTCAAAGACTCCTGTTCCGTATGTAGCAACGAAGAAGTGCCCCGGGTCTTGTAGGTCAACGGCATAGCTTACGGCATCGCGCATGTCCCTTCCTAATCGCTGATAGGTATCTTTCC
>JAZNQB010000039.1:0-8661 GCA_045589995.1 Paludibacteraceae bacterium | reverse complement strand
TGACAAACTAAATCACATAAACGATTATAGCCATATAGCTCTATCTTTAGGTCTTGAAATCATTAAACAAGGTGAGTATATAGAGGGGGAATGGCATGTCTCTTCCACCGAGATTAGACAAGCACTCCTAAATGGCAATGTGGTAGTGGCCAATGAGTTATTAGGTAGAGGCTATGCGCTTAATGGAGTAGTGGTGAGAGGGAAAGGAATTGGGCGTACCATCGGGTTTCCTACTGCGAATATTCAACCAGAAACGCCAGAGAAAATTATTCCTAAACCAGGTGTATATCTTGTCCAAGCACAAATGAACACTTCTCAATGGGTACCAGCTATATTAAATATAGGCACTAATCCAACCATCGGCAATAATCTACTTACCATAGAATTGCATATCCCTCATTTCGAGGAAAATCTATATGGTAAGCAAATACAATTACGATTCAATCGTTTTTTGCGTGAAGAGAAAAAATTTGCTTCTATAGAAGCGCTTCGCAAGCAAATACAAGAGGATATAAAATCCTTATCTATATAATAATCAATACTATTCCTTATAATTGATAGCAACCTGCGTCTGGTTTTACACCAGCGCGTGATTTGCCGTCTCTGTCAGTTGGATATGGCTGTGCAATCAAACTATCGCCTATTCCTATGGCAGGACTAATTGAGTCTAAATGGAAATCGTAATAGTGGTATTCTTTGTATTTATAATATGTATTGATAAATACCGAACTGGTGTCAGAGGCATTGCGGTATGCGTTGTTTTTAGCGTGCGGCATGATAAGTGTGTCTGTTTGCAAGTAATTACCAATGAAACTACCTGGATAATAGCGGTCGAAAGGTGTTGCTACCACCAATTGATTAGGTAGATACCCTGTGATAATACTATTATAGAACGAAGTGATTGTTTGCGGTTTGTTCTTCTGTAGGTTGTCAATAAAGACAGCCGCTGCGTCCTCTTTGGCTGTGGACTGAATGCGTATATTGGTATAACCAAAATAGGAAGCAATAGTGGAATGAATAAAATCATGTGTACCACCAGAGCAATAGACGCAATAGGATGCACAATTACTAATCTCGCTATTACTTACCTGCGCATTAGTATTGAGCAGTACTAAGCCATACATAGCGTGATTATGAATGCGGCAACCATCCATGCGTAGAGTAGGCATATTGTTTTTATTGATACCCATGCAATAGAGTCCCACATTGCCTGATAAAATATCTACATAATGCAATTCATAGTTATTATCTCGCTCTGCTTGTAGGTATATGCCATTCCAACTGCCACTCGCATATAGATACGGTACACTATCAAATAGTTGGTCTAATCGGTCGCCTCTAATCAGAATAGGCGCATCCAATCGTCCGTTGCATATCATATCGCCCAAACCATATATACATGCTCCATTATGCATGTAAATAGTAGTCCCTGCGTCCATTAATATATCGCCATTCACCACTAATGTATCAAAAATAAGATATGGCTTGGTGGCGGTAAAATGGTAAGTAGCCATGTTTGTCCGCCCACATCCTTTATTTCCAATGCGTATTACTTCTTGTGCATGTGCCTCTAACTGAATAGATTGTGTCCTGCCATTTTGTAGATGGAAATGGATTTGGTCGGTGATGAAGAGTGGGGCGTCTTGGTGCGTGGAGTCAATCTTGACACGAATGAAAACAAACATACTATCCTTGCCATTTATCTGAATAGACTGCAGGCGGTCTAAGTCTTGCTCTCCATCTACATTGATACGGAAGAAATCACCTTCTTCTTGCCATATGCGGTCAATAACCAAGGCGCGAGGGTTGGTGTTATATACCATCAGTGTGTATGTGGCGCTACCTTGCTCCGTGAATATCGTGTCTAAATAGAGCGTATCGTGTGAGAAAGAGAGCTGTAATGTTGGGTCATCACTCGCATGATATACATCACAACTAATCAATAGCATTAAGCACGATAATATAGGTAGTAACTTACGCATCGTTTATTCAAAATTAAAAGTGAGACACACGCAATGATTGGTCAATCGCGAGATAGCATTCGTGTAGAATGCATCCTGTGGAGCCAATTCCATGCGTCCCTCTGCTGGGTGTAACTGATTGGCAAATCCAATACGGTAGGTAATCTCTGGGCAGAATTTGAACCATTGGAAATAGAGGTCACATCCAAATCCTACTTCACAGAAATAGTCCATCAAATTCATCAAAATAGGTTTTTCTCTATCTCTACTCACATTAAAACTCACGCCACCACCAGCTATCACATAGGGGCGATAGTTGCCTTCTCTTGACGCAGACCATTTGAGGTAGAGTGGCAGGTAAACAGGCATTGCCAGCACATCCACTTTCTCTCCTGTTCTGCCTGGTGTACCCTCTACAGGACGTCCGCTTTCTGTCTTATAACTCAATGTGCGACTTGTAAATTGCATACCAGGACAGAAACGAAGATTAAGGTATTGACAGAGCCGTATATCGCTGATGAAACCCACATTAAATCCGGGAAGAATAGAACTCACGCGTGCGTGGTAAATCTCTGTTTGACCTGTCAGCGGATTGACGATAGGCAGCTCTGAGTCTGTTACACCATAACTGGAGAAATTCAAACCCAATTGAAAACCAAAGTGAATGAGTTTGTCATCCACATAAGGCCTATTCATCGCTTGCTGGGCGTGTAGCGCACTAATGCAAGTGAAGAAGAGTAGTATAGAGATTATTCGTTTCATTAAAATTCACTCATTGTGTTTCCGCTGTCATCGCCCATATCTTCGTTGCCCATTGACTGCATATTCATGTTATTTCTTCTTTTGGCTTGTGTATTTCCGAAACTGTATGTTACTGTGAGTGATACGGAGCGCGAATGCCATCTATTCTCGGAGAATTGCCAGAACTCATCTCCCCATGTGGTGTTTCTTCTTGCGCGGCTATCCAATAGGTCTCGCACATTGAGCGCAAGCGCCAATTTCTTGTTGAGGAAGGTGTGGCGCAAGCCTATATCGATGGAGTAGCTATGACTTGTCATACCTTGTGCCACCAAGCGTGGACTGCGGTAGCGACCAGAAATCTGTCCTGAGAAATTCTTTGTAAATAAGAACTGTGCATTGATACGCACGGAGGCAGCGAAGATATTTTGTTTGTCTAAATGTACAGGAATTTCCGCGCCATGATGGACGATGGTATCATGTATGGCGGCTATGTTATTCCAATAGAAATTAGCGCTTGTAGTCAACTGGAGCAGTTCACCAAAAAGACGGTTCTTTGCTACAACCTCAACGCCTAAATCTTGGCGCTTAGATACATTGAGATAGGTATTTTTCATTATATCCCCATCCATGTATTTGATGTTTTGCACCACGCCATCTCTGTAGCGCCAGAATACGCCGGCACTCAAGGTGTGTCGTTCCCATGTCTTGAGGTAGTTCAATTCCAAATTGCTTGAGTAAGCAGGTAAAAGGTCCACATTACCATAACTGATGTTCGTGCTATCGGAGAAGTCAATACGAGGATTGATTTGATTACCCCAAGGACGGTTGATACGACGGGTGTAATTGAGCTGTAGCTCATGTCCATTGCCAAAATCGTAACTGATATACGCGCTTGGCAATAACTGGAAGTAGGCTGTATCTTGCTTGGATGGATTGGCTGCGTAGGAGTCTTGTATGGTACCATTATTATCTTTGTAATAGGACTCCAAATGGCGCATATAGTATTCACCGCGCAAACCCACTTGGATGGATAATTTATCCCAAAAACGATTACCATAGGTAACATAAAGCGCATGGTTTTGCACTATATTATCAAACTGTGCATAGTATGGATATAATTCCGTTTGGGTGTCTGCGAACATATTATATGCCACCGAGTTATTCGTTCCCCATGTGCGAGAGTAGTTATAACCGGCTTCCAATCGACTTTGTTGTGTGGGTTTCCACTCGTAGTCTGCTTTGATTTCTATATGTTGGTTGTGGCTATAGTTATTTTGCTGCTGGTGGGTAGTGTCTCGTCCTTCTTCTGATTGAATATAATCTTGTTCTTGGTTCCATTGGAAATTATTATACATCGCACTCACAATCAGTTGATGCATATCGTATTTGAGTGTGTAGTCGAGTGTCACATTTCCTCCTGGGTGCCATCCTCTGCCGCTTTGTTCGCGTGTGTAGGCGCGGTTGTTGAGAGGGTTGAGCCAATCGGTAAAGGTGTATGTGCGGGTATAGGTATCTTTCGAACCCATCACTTTGGGGTCACTAATCATACCAAAGCCGTTCACTCCGATAGATGAGTGCTTACTAAGGCGGAAATTGAATCCAGCTCTGGCGAACATTCCTCCTCCTGTGCGTGTTTGGTTTCCTTCTTGCAGCAGATGACTCTCAATCAGTGTGGAGTCGAGTTCTTGGCTACCCACGCCGGATAAGTTATATCGATTGGTCACACTACCACCATTGCTCATGCGGTAGCGATACCCTACATTGAAATAACCATCTACAGGTCCGGCATTGAAATTGATATTAAATCCCACATTTCCACCCGGAGGTATATTCCATGGTGCTGCGAGTGAGTAGTCTAATCCGGCTTGTACCGAACCGTAATAACCAGCTTTGCGGTCCTCTTTCATCACGAGGTTGATGATACCAGCCGAACCTTCTGGTGAGAACTTAGCAGAAGGGTTAGTAATCACTTCTATCTTGTCAATAGAACCGGCAGGCATTTGTTGGAGTACTTGTCCTCGGTTGTCTGCATTTAGTCCAGCAGGCTTGCCATTAATCCATATCTCCACATCTTCGGAGTTACGGAGTGAGATGGTACCTTGTTGGTCCACTTCTACAGAAGGTATATTCTCCAATACATCAGTTACGCTGGCTCCTGCAGACGCTATATCCTGGTTGACGGTAAATACTTTTCGGTCTAATTCGAAGCGCATAGAACTATGTTGTGCCACCACTTCCACTTCGTCCAATGCTTGTGTATCTTCTTTGAGAAGAATGCGTCCTAATGTTACATCTTTGTCATGCACTTGGATGGCGATGCGCTCTTCTGTGTAACCCATGAAACTGACGATGATTTCATAGCTTCCCTGTGATAGTTCAATAGAGAAGTTTCCCGTCGCATCTGTCACAGTACCACCCACAGGAACATTCTGACCGGACTGCATAATAGTGACATTTGCAAAGTCAATAGGCTGTCGTGTAGTATTATCCACTACGCGACCTGTTACTTCTTGTCCTGCCCAGATGAAGACGGACCAAAGTAGAAAAACGATTAGATTACTTATTCTTTTCATTGATTATCCATTCTACGCCTTTTGCGTAGCATTCTGTTCCTATTCCTATTATATTATGCGCGCACACACCCGTGAGGAGACTCGTCTGTCTGAACGCTTCTCGGTTATGTATATCTGTGATATGTACTTCTACCACAGGTATGTTACTATCTTCTATTGCGTCGCGTAAGGCCACGCTGGTATGTGTGTATCCTCCCGCATTGAGTACGATGCCATCCACCTCTAATTCTTGTATCCAATCAATCAGGTCTCCCTCATGGTTGGATTGCTTGCAAGTGAGCATCACATCAGGGTATCTACGCTGCACATCAAGCAAAATTTGTGCCAAACTCTGTGTACCATAGAGCTCTTTCTTGCGCATTCCTAACTTATTTAGGTTCGGTCCATTGAGTATAGCTATCTTCATAAATTGCTTATTTAGAGATGATTATCTTGCTCCCATCACAGCTAATAGAAACTCATCATTATCTTCTGTACGCTCCATATAGGATTTGAGTTTCTCCATCGCTTCTTGTCCATTCATATCGCTTAGCTGCTTGCGTATTTGCCACATAGGCGATAGTATTTCTTGAGGTAGCAACAAGTCGTCGCGGCGTGTGCTGGAGGCAGGGATGTCCACTGCAGGGAAGATGCGTCTATTGGCTAACTTGCGGTCTAACTGCAATTCCATGTTACCTGTACCTTTAAATTCCTCGAAGATGAGGTCATCCATCTTGCTGCCTGTTTCGGTCAAGGCTGTAGCGATGATAGTGAGTGAACCGCCGTTCTCTATGTTACGTGCGGCGCCGAAGAAGCGTCTGGGTTTGTGGAGTGCTTGTGCTTCCACACCACCTGATAGCACTTTACCGCTGGATGGAGCCACGGTGTTGTATGCGCGTGCAAGACGAGTGATAGAGTCGAGTAGGATAACTACATCGTGTCCGCTCTCTACTAATCGTTTCGCTTTCTCGTGTACTATATTTGCCACTTTCACATGGTTCTCTGCGGGTTCGTCAAAGGTAGAAGCAATCACTTCTGCGTTTACGGAGCGCGCCATGTCAGTCACCTCTTCCGGTCGCTCGTCGATAAGCAGTACAATCATATATACTTCTGGATTATTAGCCAGTATAGCGTTTGCCAATTCCTTGAGAAGAACGGTCTTACCTGTCTTAGGTTGTGCAACAATCAATCCACGTTGTCCTTTACCGATGGGTGAGAAAAGATCTATTATACGCACGCTCAACGGGTCATTCTTTCCTGTGCATAGTTTGAATTTCTGGTCAGGGAAGAGTGGGGTAAGGTTCTCAAAAGCGGTACGTTGCTTAGCCAATTCGGGTGCGAGTCCGTTGATGCGGATCACTTTGTCCATCGGGAAGAACTTATCTGGCTGTGGATTTACGCGTATAGAGCACTCGATAGTGTCGCCAGGTTTGAGTCCGTATTGACGCACTTGGTCTTTGCTCACATATATATCATCAGGACTGGAGAGATAGTTGTAATCTGCTGAGCGCAAAAAGCCATACCCGTCCTGTGCGCACTCAAGTGTACCCATTGCGATAACATTCTCGTCTAATGAAGGCATTGTAAACTCCGCCTCTTGACTTTCAGGGCTTTCTTCTACCTTCTCTTCCACTTTTTTCTTTCTACCTCTTTTTTTCTTCTCCACTTTCACCTCTTGACTTTCAGCTTTCACCTCTTGGCTTTCCGCTTTCACCTCTTGACTTTCCACTTTCACTTCTTGACTTTCCACTTTCACCTCTTGGCTTTCCTGTAGGTCTTCTACCGTCTTGTAGGTCTCTGACTGTCCTGTAGTTTTTTGCTCTTCCTGTAGTTCCGCGGTCATTAGTCCTCCTTTGACGCTGATGACGGTTTTGTTGGGCTTGTGATTATTGGCTTTGAGTTGTTCTTGCATTTCTGCCATCTGTTCTTTCTCTGTACCAACTGTAGCCACTACTTGTTCACTTTTCAGGTTAGCGGTATTTACTTTGGTAGCTGCTCGGCGCACACCTCGAGCTCTCTCACGCTTAGTTGGCAGTCCTGCCGCTATGCGGGCATCTTCTTTTGCTTGGGTCTGTGCGGCTCGCTTGTCGGCTTGAGCATCCAAAATGGCATAACTAATCTCGCGTATGGATTGGCTGCGTCTCGGGCTAAGTCCCATACGGACAGCTATCTCACGCACTTCATCGAGCGTCATACGCTCGAGTTTTTGTAATTCGTATTGCATAAAAAATAATGTATGTTACTTGGAAATGATTCTTTGGGATACAGATTTTCCCAAAATCGGCTGCAAAGATACAACAAAAAATGCACATACGCAAGAAATCACGACATATTTCTTCAAAAAAAAAGAATTTCTTTTTTATTATAAGGCAAAATAAGCCTATTATGCTCGCATAAATAGGATGGTTTTGACGGATAATGAATGCGTAAGCATGGAAGCTATTGTCGTGATTATTTGCGTATGCACCGCAGAATGCGAATGTATTTTCGAGGTGGGACGGCATAGCCGTGTCGGTGCCCTCGAAGTACCACCGCACAGACTTAGCTATAGCACACAACCGACTATACGATGAAAGGGGTGTGCCGAAAATTGCTTAGCAATAATCGTTTGAGCGTAGCGAAATAAGAAGATTGCTTTTCAAACGATTAATTTTGCAATAAATTGCTAAAATTCTTGCATAATTGCAGAAATATTACTACCTTTGCAACCGCAATTCACACTTTGTATGTCGTTATCCCTACGGTCCTTAAAGTCCTTAATATCCCTACGGACCTTAGTGACCTTATAGTCCTTATTGATTTTTAACAAACAACAATATTAATCTTTTAAATTATGAAAAAACTTTTTACATTTCTTCTTGCGCTGGTAGCCAGCATGAGTGCCGCTTTTGCACACGATGCAGAAATTGATGGTATTTACTATAATTTAAATACCTCTTTTGTTCCTCCTATGAGTTTTAATTATACCGCTACCGTCACTTATTGTGGAGATTATAGTAATAAATATTCCGGCTCGGTGGTTATCCCGTCTTCAGTTTCCTATAATGGAACTACCTATAGCGTGACAAGTATTGGATATCAAGCTTTCTATGGTTGCTCTTCTTTAACCTCTGTGACTATCCCTAACAGCGTAACAAGTATTGGATGGGGGGCATTCTCTAATTGCTATTCTTTGACCTCTATCACTATCCCTAATAGCGTGATAAGCATTGGAGAGTTTGCTTTCGCTTCTTGTTCTTCTTTAACCTCTGTCACTATCCCTAATAGCGTGACAAGCATTGGAGATTATGCTTTCTTTTATTGCTCTAAATTAACCTCTGTTACTATCCCTAATAGTGTCACAAGTATTGGAAGTAGTGCTTTCTATTGGTGCGATAAGTTAGTGGATGTATATTGCTATGCAACCA
>JAZNQB010000038.1:0-2880 GCA_045589995.1 Paludibacteraceae bacterium | reverse complement strand
GAATTATGGTCAACAACTACCACTCATCGCTCATGGATTGTGGCACCAAAGGTAGATCTCAAGTTGGAGGATATGATGATAGAGTACTATGCACGCTCATATGGTTCAACAACGAAAACTGTGCTTTATACCGGATTCATGACAGACCCAACGGATACTGCTACTTTCATACCTGTAGATACATTCTATATAGCGAATGGTTCTAAATTCTATAAGCATACGATAGATATGGCGCCATTCAAGGAACACGAAGGTAAATACATCGCTATCACAACAGGTCTGGCTACTACGCTCGAAATGAATAGTGATGTCTATATTGATGATATCGCTATCAAGAGCACATATTGCGCAGCGCCATTTGATATTACAGCTACGGATATCGAGAAAAATAGTATTGATATTGAGTGGAAGGGAAGAACAGACGATAAATGGCAAGTAACCGTACTTGATAAATACGCACCACTCGACACAGATAGTAATCGTATCGCTCCATATGACGAGAGTAATGTAATTGTAAAAGATACAATACTCACCAATAGAGCATTGCATGTGGAAGGATTGAAATCGGTTACTAAATACTATTTCTACATCCGTCCTACCTGTGGTGATAGTATTTGGGCTATGGATAGTATCAAGTCGGGATGTCAAAAGATTAATCCAAATGTGCCTAATAAAGAAACATTTGAGTCATATCCAAGTAGTACATCTTATAAAGTAGAGCAGCAAGCTGACTGCTGGATAGGAGGAAATGGTAATCCAAAAGCATCTACATCGTACTTGCCACATATCTACAAGAGTACCACATATGCTAACTCAGGTGAGAATAGTTATAAAATTTATGGATATCAATCGGGCTCTACAGACTATACACCGGCATGGATAGCTTCACCAGAGATTGACTGCCAGTCAATGAACGACTTGCTCGTGTCATTTACATATTACATGTCTACAACATCTACATATGCATTGCTATATGGTGTGATGACGGACCCGGAAGACCTCAGTACTTTCGTAGTGTTGGATTCTGTTAAGGGTACGGGAGCTTTTGTCCCTGTAAATGTAGATTTGAGCGAATATGCTGACTCAATACCTGCTGGAGCAAAATACTTCGCATGGCGTACACCTTATGGCACATCCACTACAGCATATATCGATGATGTATCTATCATAACAATGAAATGTCCAATCGTTAAGCCATCCTACTCTGAACTGCAAGCAGAGAGCGTACGCATCAGTAGCGGATTGCGTGTAAATAATCCATGGACATTGCTCATTACTACAAAAGAAATACCTGCGGATAGCCTCAATACACCGGAATTCACCTATCCGGACTCAATCGTAGTGTACAAAGAAACTATCTCTGCACGCTCGAAAGTGGTAACAGGACTCACTGAGCAAACACAGTACTATGTGGCGGCTGCATCTGTATGTGAGGATTCAGAACCTTACTGGGTAACAACTTCATTCCTAACCCCTTGTAAGCCGATTACACCAGAAGCACTCGGTACAATCACTTTCTCGAAAGATGAAGGATATATAATAGGATCAAGTGCAGCAAGATACTTACCTTGCTGGACAATAGGAAGCAAAACGCCTAATCTCGCACCATCGTCAGGCTATATACCTTATGTGGGGGAAACGTCCACATATAAGCACAATGACCATAACTACTTGTATCTGTATTCTTATATATACACTACAAGCCATAACGACGGTGCGTATGCGATTATGCCTACATTGGATGTGGATTCTATTAAGGATTATCAGGTGAACTTCTTCGCTCGAGGTAGTACCTCCGCAACTGCGAATAGTCAAGTCATTGTCGGTATCATAACAGACCCAAGTGACCTCAATACTTTCGTGGTTGTTGATACACTCACACTCAATAAACAAGCATATGAGCCATTTACTATCTCATTCGAGAATTATCAGGGTGACTACTTAGGAAATGCAGGAAAAAATATCATGTTCCTGGGAGAGTTCGGCGTAACCAACTATGCCTACATCTCTGAAATATCAGTAACGAAGATCCCTGCTTGTCCTGCTGTAAAAGAAATTGAAGTGGATAGTATAGGTGGTGACTTTGCTTATATATCTTGGGAAAGCAATGCACCAAAAGCAAGATTGTTGTTCTCAACACGCGAACTGGCAGATTCGCTCAAAGCAGATTATGTATACCTCATAGATACAATAGTAACCAACTATGATTCTGTGAGAATTGACAACCTCACTCCTTCTACCCAATATTTCGCATATGTGCAAAATCTGTGTGAAGATGAAAATTCAGAAGTGTCAATGAAATATGCTCGTTTCCTGACCGACTGTCCTCAAGAAGGAAAAGGTTTTAAAGCACCATATTTCAATGACTTTGAGGCTACCACAGCTACAGGATCAGGTAATAAACCAGATTGTTGGACAGGTGTGTACCTCACACATGATACAGTTGCAACTACACAAACTTATCCATATGTAAACACAACTGCTTCGAATGCATATAGTGGCTCAAACGCAATGTATATGTATTCTTATTGGTACTCTACCTCCTCTAATAATAAAACTATAGCAGTAGCACCTTTAGTACAGGGTAACTTGAGTGATTATATGATTAGTTTTTATGCAAAAAGAGGCGGTACAACCACATCCTATGGAGGCAAACTGCTCGTCGGTTATGTAACCAACACAGACCCACAAGCATCCAACTCTTCATTCGTCCTTTTGGATACAGTGATGATAGAGGATGCTACGCAGAAATACTATGATCTAAGTCTTGCAAATAAGGAAATACCAGAAGGTGCACGCATCGCATTGAAGGCTGACCACTCAATCCAAGGTCTTACTGGTACTTCCAGATATGCTAACTTCTATATTGATAACTTCAGA
>JAZNQB010000037.1:0-1607 GCA_045589995.1 Paludibacteraceae bacterium | reverse complement strand
AAGGGTAGTGCCCAAATCAGTCGCTCCATCAGTAATGGCTACACATGAATTCTTCTCGGCAACGTTGAATGTACCAATCCCCCCACTTTGAACACCTATAGCCCAGATTGCCGATCCCGCACTATCATATGCAACAAGATTTCCATCTTCCTGCATGACAAGTCTAACCGCTTTACGTCTATTCGTCCCCGATTGAGACCACAAATTCCAAAGCGCATTTCCCGGAGTTGATGAATCGTAGATTACAATATTGCCATCTCCCTGAACCTTGAGAGACTTAGCTCCTGTCCCTTGTCCAGTTGTTTCCGCAGACCAAAGCATACTATCAGTATTATAGACAGCGAAATTTCCATCAGATTGCATTATTGCAATGAATTTTTTATTTACGCTAGCCAAATATTGATTTTCTAAAAGTGTCTGTCCTGCACTGAGTGTTGTGCCAACACAATAGGACTGATAAGGCTTACGATATTGTGAGTTTGCATTACTTACATATATTCCATTTGAGTTCATATAATAACAGGAGGTAACCGAAGCAGTCGGCTGATAACCCACTGAATACACCCACTCACTTGCTGCGAATTTTCCTGGATTCTCCAAAAACTTCAGATTTCCGCTTGCATCAGTATACCAGGGTCTGTCTTGTCCAATATACATAGCATTTTTATCATGACGCGTGGGAGCACTGAATCCATATGTATCTGAGTATATGGATTGCAGATTTTCATTGTAACTGTATAAGTCTGCAATGCCCCATAAATGTCCTAATTCATGGGCTAATACTTTTCTCTTATTTTCTGCGCTATAGTGTGCAATATCTTGTATTACCATATTAGTGACTACATCGCTCACTTCATAATGTCCATAATTAAGGTAAGTATCTACATATGCTGCACTATCTGACGCAATATTGGGATTATACTTTACCACAAAGCACGCATTAGTTTCATCTTCAATTATGTCTATCACCCCGCCCCAAGAACTTTCTGCTTGTATAAGGGCAGAACCAAAAATAGATTTTGCAGTATCATTGTCCCATCTATAGTAACCGGTTCTTCCTCTTATATGATGTGAATTCATAATTCCAAAGCTATTTGTTGTATTAGCACTTGAATTAGGATAGTAGTTTGCCCATTTTTCAAGATCATGTGCATATACCAACGAATCAGGTACCATCACTGCCGAAACAGCTCCAACCATTGCACAAATTATTTTTGTAGTTTTTCTCATATTTATCTCCCCTTTTTGAATTCTATGCTGTCAATACTATTCCTGTAAGACATGCTAGGATTCTGCTGATACATTTCTACTTTGACATATATTCTTCCAATGTACCAGTATATCCAGCTCCCACTGCCGCCGCATACTGCAGAATGCAGGCAGCGTCCGAGGCATTGACAATGCCGTCAGCATTGATATCACCGTACACCGTAGGAGCACCGGAAAGATTTAAAAGAGTAAAAACGATCCGGACACTTTCCGTGAATTCCATGTCAAGATCATTCAGCTTTGCATTTCGCAGCGGCACACAGATCGTTGTGATTTCTCCGATTTCATAACCATGATCCGTTTTTGTCGCATAGCCCGGCTCGCCGGTAAGCGTTGTT
>JAZNQB010000036.1:0-7406 GCA_045589995.1 Paludibacteraceae bacterium | reverse complement strand
AACAGCAATAGTGTAGTCCCGCTTTTTTTGTGTACCTATGTGATTTTAATAAAGTCAAATATTATGGAGTATGCCGAAAATCCAAAGAAGAGTAGGCGCAAAATAACAACATTAAATCATTACAACAATGAAAAAATTATTCTTTTATGCTACCGTAGTAGCGATGTCATTGGCAGTAGCCATGCCGGTAAATGCGCAAAGTCGCAAAGAAAAGAAAGCCGCTAAAAAGGCTCAGTGGGAAATGCAGCAACAGCAGCAAAAAGAAGAAGCTGAACTCCGCCATCAAATGAAGATGGATAGCCTTCGCGCTGTTCAAGAAGAGAAAGAAGCTGCAAAAGCAAGGGCCGCAGCGGTAGAAGAAAAGAGAGCTGCGCAACAGGCACAAAGAGAGGCAGAGGAGGAGCAGATTCGTAGAATGAATATGGTAACAGAAATGCCTTGTCAAACATACGATGATGCAGATTGGTTCTATGCTACAGGAGTAAAGCGTTTCAAAGCAAGCCAGACCAATCTAACCCCGACGACATTACTTCGTTCTACCCGTCAACAACTTCTGCAAAAATTGCAGGGCAAGTATCAGCAAGTAATTGACGATTATTTTGATCAGATGGAGACAGAGGACGGAGAATATGCACGTCAGCATATTGAGAGTGCAGGACGCCAAGTTATTCAACAATTGATTAACGAAACTTATGAAGTGTGCCGTAAGCAAACTCAAATTCCTGACGCAGAGGGCTATTTAACAATGTATATGGCTATTAAGGTGAGTAAAAAAGAAGTAGTTGAAAAAACCGTTAATAAGATTAGCGGGGACCAACAATTAAAGGTTCGCTTCAACGAAAAACAATTCCGTGATAGTGCTTTCAAAGTTTTCGAAGAGAATAACGAGAAAGAATATAACGAATTCAAACAACAATAATAATCAATTTAAATAATTGAAACTATGAAAACTATTAAATTAGCAACTATTTTGATGGTTCTTGCTTTTGGAATACAAGTAGTATTTGCACAAACCAGTTATGATATAGATTGGGATAATCTTAATCAAGTCGCGGACGGCACAAGTCGGTTAAATGATAAGGCTTATGAAAAGCCATGTGCTCTTTATGATGATGACCAATGGTACACAGCATTTGACGAGAAAATTGGAGTCGAAGGTGACCCCCAGCTGGCAAATAGCCTTCTCCGCACTTGCCAAGAGCAACTAAAAGACAAATTGGCAGGAAGAGTTCAAGCTATCACAACTACCTATTTTGACCAGATGGATATTGATGGTAAAAGCGCGGCCGCCGAACACATTGAAGGAGCTAGTCAAATGATTGTTGAGCAAATCATTAACGAGACACGAGAGTATTGTCGTAGAGAAAGACCTTCTATCTATGAGAAAGGCAAAATCATTCTTTACATGTCCATTCGTGTGAAAAAACAAGAGTTAGTACAAGAAGTTGTAGAAGGTATCAAAAATGATGCCGAAGCCAAGGTCCGCTTCAATGAAAAAAAATTTAGAGAAGCGGCTTTCAAAGTTTTCGAAGAAGATAAATCTCAACAATAATTGACTTATGAAAAAAGTAGTATCATTATTGCTGTTACTTGTTTTACTCTCTCCACTTGCCTTTGGACAGGTGGAGAATGTAAAACCTAAGTGGGCTGATAATCCGGTCCATGCAGAAGGAAAAACATCAAAATTAGTCACGATTAGTGAATATGGCCGTACAAAAGAAAGCACCAAGGCTCGTGCTTTCAAAACTTTAGAAGAACAAGGCAAGAAATTAAATGAAGGATACCGTATTATTGAAGAATATTGGGAATATACTTCGGATTGGGCATACGGCTATTTCCTCGTTCAGATTTCCAATGAACTCAAATGCACCAATTGGGAGCATGTGGAAATGAATACCACAAAGTACCCCTTCTCTGCACGCTGTTTTGTACCCGGTATGGCTCAAATATATAAGGGAAGCAAAGTGAAGGGCGGTCTTATTATCGGAGGTGAGGCACTTGGTGTTGCAGGAATTGTAATGTGCTTTAGCTTGAAGGCCCAAAATGAAAGATGGTTACAGGAATCCAAAAAGGCTAGTGACCAACAATACTACGCTGATCGTGCAGATATGTGGCAAAATATCGGCTTTGGCGCTATTGCTTTTACGGCTGCTATTTATATTTATAATGTGATAGATGGCGCTATTGCTCCTGGTCAGAAACACATTCAAATCGGTTCTAAAAGTTATAACTATGCCTTTGCACCAATGATAACCACTCGCGGTGATGTGGGATTAGCGATGCAAGTAAAATTTTAATTAAGGCTCAAGCAATGAAAAAGTTATTTATTCTGGCGGCTATTTGCCTGCCGATTTTATTCACAGGATGTGAAAAAAGAGTTGTAAACACGGATGTAACCATCTATGGTACCGTTTTTGATAAAGAAACATTTGATCCGATTCAAGGTGCTATGGTTAAATTACAGCCGAGTGGTAGGGATCGTGAAACAGGAAGTGATGGCACTTTTCAATTTGATGATTTGGATATAAGTGTAAAACAATATACCCTTTTTGTCTCAGCTGAAGGTTATAAAAGCGATTCTAAAACAGTCAAATTAGATGCAGGTGAAACTTCAAATGTGTCATTTGCATTAGAAAAGAAGTAAGTATGAAACGACACTTATTGTATTTATCATATATAATTGGTATTATTCTTTGTTTTGTATCTTGCGAGAAAGAGAAAGAACAGGAATTGGGATCCATTTATGGATGTGTAACAGACTTTACGATAGGTGACCCTGTGTATAATGCCAATGTACAATTGCAACCGACCGGAGAATCTGTGCGTACTGGATCTGATGGAATGTATGAGTTTTTAGACTTGGAAGATGGAAATTATGCTATTGTAGTTTCAAAACTCGGATATTCTGATCTGATTGACGATTATACCATTACGATTAAAAATGGTCGCCGGATGAGGAGGGATGTGCAAATTGAAAAGCAGACGCCGCTACTTACAGTACTTGATGAATATGGTAAAGATGTTACCGTGTTAGATTTTGGAAATAATCCTGCCGACGTAAAACGCTCGTTCTTTATAATTAATAAAGGAGAGGATAAACTACAATGGAGCATTGAATATTCTTGCGAGTGGATATCATCGTTAAATAAACAAGAGGGAGAACTAAAGCCCAATGAGTCGCAACCTTTAGTGGTAAATATAGACCGTAATAAATTAAACGTAGGAAATAATACTACTACACTTCACATTATTTCTAATGGAGGAACACGTCAAATTTCGGTTACTGCTGTCAGAACAAGTCCGATTGAAACACTTCCAGCGACAAACATCCGAGCGAATTCTGCAGTTTTGAATGGAAAAATTACTCAAAATTTGGTTCCATCCATTACTGAGTATGGGTTTGTATATAGCAAAAAAGCAGCACCAACTATAGAAAATGGCGCAACTAAGGTAGTCATTTCCAATCCTTTGGTAATAGGAGCCGAATATAATGCCCTTATCTCTAATCTTGATACAGAAGCATGGTATTATGCAAGAGCTTTTGCTACAAATGGTGTTGAGACGGTTTATGGAGAACAGGTATCATTTCTTACCATTGAGGGCTTGCCAGCAGTAGAAACATCTGGCTGCACGCAAGTGACATCTTCTTCTGCCAAAGTACAATGCAAAGTAACTGATGATGCTGGAGCAGAGATTACTGCGCGTGGAGTATGTTATGGACTATCACCATTACCTGATATAGGCGGTTCTCATACTATAGATGGTGCAGGTGTCGGTGCTTGGGAAAGCGAATTAAGTGACTTGTCTCCTAATTCAAAATATTATGTTCGTGCGTATGCAACTAATGCCTATGGTACAGGATATGGCAATCAGAAAGAATTTACTACTACTGAAGGATTAGCAAGTGTCCTCACAGGTCAAGTTATGAATGTGACATCAAATAGTGCATCTTGTACATGTGAAGTTGTTTCCGATGGAGACAGACAGGTGACAGAACGTGGTATTTGCTGGGGGAAATCTCATTATCCCGAAACTAACGGCAACCATGTCTCCAATGGAGCAGGTGTTGGTTCATACACTTGCTCGATGACGAATCTTGAACCGGGCACATTGTATTATGTAAAAGCATATGCTAAAAATAGTGCAGGAACAGTGTACGGTGATGAGGTGAAATTTAATACTTTGAGCGTACCTCCTTCAGTAACAACACAAGCAGCAACCAGCATTACAAGTTCATCTGCAACTTTAAACGGCGTGATTTCTTCAACAGGTGGCTCTACTATCACAGAGGCCGGATTTACATATCAGGCCGATGGAGATTATACATCGGAAAGCGTGCCGGTACAAGTATCAAATGGTTCATTCTCCTATCAACTGACAAATTTATCGCCAGGCACAAAGTATTATGCGAAGGCATATGCTAAAAATAAAAATGGTACAGGAGAAGGTGAGATTGATACATTTACGACATCTTCAGGTTTGCCACAAGTATCAACAGTATCCGCTTCCAATTTGAATGCCCAAACAGCAACAGTGACCGGAAAAATTGTTTCCGATGGAGGCTTCCCTATCACAGAATGCGGAATCTGTTATAGTAAGACAAACAAAAAGCCGACTATTGCTGATGATTATGTGGCTTCAACCGCCACTGCAGGGCAATATAATTGCGAGTTGACAGGCCTGACTCCTTCTACGAAATACTACGCAAGAGCATATGCTAAAAACGCTAATGGAATAGTATATGATAATACTGCTATTAATTTCACTACTACTAATGGTATGCCATCCATCGTCATCACGCAGCAACCAACATACAATGGAAGCGATGCTACATTATATGGAAGGATTACTTCAGATGGAGGTGCTAACATAGAGTATTATGGCGTTGTATATAGTCGTTCTAATACACAGCCTACCATCGAAAATCGTGAAGCAATTCAATATCAAGAGGGGGCTCCGTTTACAGATGACTTTACATTCAGTGTTACTAACGTTCCAACAGGAACGATGCTATATTATCGTTTCTTTGTCGTGAATTCATTAGCAAAAGTAGCATATTCTTCTTCTGGTTACCTCTTAAGATATTAAGTGAGTTCCCTAAAAAGAATAGGTGTATTATAGAGTTTCAATGCCTTTTGATACGAAGTGCGGCAATTGTAGAGCATATAAAAACATTCTTATAAGAGTGATTACAAAGTAATATGAAAAGCAGACTATTCATCCTTGGAATGCTGTTGGCTGCACTTCCGATTGCAGCGCAGCAGAGTGCTTTTGACGACTTCAAGAAGCGTCAGAACGACCAGTTCAACCGATTCAATATAGACAAACAGGCAGAATTTGACGCCTTCCGCAAGCGCGTTAATGAAGAGTACTCTGATTTTATGCGGCAGGCATGGGAGTCTTTCCCCGCACATGAAGCGGAAAAGCCGATAGAGGAGAAGACAACCCCTCCTGTAGTTCATGAAGAAGAGAAACCGCAACCTAAAGAGGAGATAAAACCTATTACGACACCCAAGCCGACTATAGACCCCAAACCGGTAGAGATAGCCGTGAAACCGAAAGTGGTAGTTGTGCCTGCCCCTCAACCTGCACCGGAACCGATTGCACCAGTAAAACCCAAGGAAGAACCATACAAAAAAGTGTCCGTCGGCTATTTCGGTACCATAGTAACAATCGGCTTCCCGATTAACGACAATCTCAAATTGCGTGCATTGGAGGAAAATACCATTGCTGAGGCGTGGAAACAGCTATCCGATAGCCGTTATGACATAACCGTTAGTACTGCACTCAATGTGCGCAAAGCGAACTCCTTGTGTGACTGGGCGTATATGAAAATGCTGCAAGCAGTGACTGAAAAACAATACGGTAAGACCAATGAAGCAGTCTTGGTACAAGCATTCCTTATGACGCAGTCCGGTTATCGAATCCGTTTGGGTATGAGTGAAAATAAGTTATATATGCTGGTGGCAAGTCTGTACGATATTTTCAATATGCGCTATTATGTTCTTGACGGCACGAAGTTCTACAATGTAAGCGGCGACAAGAATGTCAAGATGAAAATCACTAAGGCGAAGTTCGACAAAGAGAAATCACTCTCGCTCCAACTGACGCAACTGCCGCAATTAGGAAGTGACCCGACTCCCAAACGCACACTCGTATCGCGCAAGGGAGTGACGGCACCTACCAGTGTCAACAAGAACATGATTGATTTTTTCAATACCTACCCGCAGGCATGTTTCAACGGCAACCAGACTACCCGTTGGGCGGCTTATGCCAATACTCCCATAGAGAAGTCCGTTAAGGAGATGCTCTATCCGTCACTGAAGAAGACTATCAGCGGCATGAACGAGAAAGACGCCGTGGGCATATTGCTCAATTGGGTACAGACGGCATTCGAATACGGATATGATGACAAGATATGGGGAGGTGACCGTGCTTTCTTTGCGCAAGAGACACTATATTATCCATATTGCGATTGCGAGGACCGCGCCATCCTGTTCTCGCGCCTTGTGCGCGACTTGTTAGGTTTGGATGTCATACTGCTCTATTATCCTGGACATTTGGCTACCGCAGTGGCGTTCAATGAAGATATTAAAGGCGATTATTTAACCTACAAAAAACGCAAATATGTAGTGTGTGACCCGACCTATATCAATGCAGGTGTCGGACGTACTATGCCTAACATGAATAATCAAGAGGTACAAGTGATTGCGCTCAAATAAATTATGACTCGTAAACAACTCATCATCTTACTGCTTTGCATCGTGGCGGGTGTGGCTGCGGCTATCGGGTATGGAATATACTATACGCAAACCCGTGAAGGTGAAAACGAAATACTATCCACAGACAAGGGGGGGTATGCTATAGAGGAAATTCCTCGTGCAGATCCATTGATAGTAGGAAAATGGCAGAATTCGGAAAATCCTCATTGGTACAAGGTCTATTACGATGACTATGATGAGGAAGAGCAATTATTCTGGGGTAAGGAATGGAACGAGGCGGAAGAAGTGTTCGAAGAGGACTTGAACTACCACGGCAACGGTTGGTTCCGATGGGAGAAGAAAGGGAAAGAACTGCACGAATATGCCACCATGGATGCAAGGGATGTTCCCATCCATCGCGGCTATATCATTCGTCTCTGTTCCGCTGATTCGTTAGTCTATTTTGAACCGGATTATAAGCAAGTCATCTATCGTTTTGCACATACAAACCGATAACCAGACTTAGCCCAATCTATGACATTCGTAATCTGAACGATATACGAAAGAGAGTGACTGTTAAAAACAACAGACGCTCTTTTTTTTTATACAAAAATACACCTTCCTCTTGCATATATCCGAAATTATTACTATCTCTGTAGGGGTCTTCGACAATTTAGTTGAAAAGATTTTTAAAGTTGCGCATGG
>JAZNQB010000035.1:0-6758 GCA_045589995.1 Paludibacteraceae bacterium | reverse complement strand
TCTTTCCTAAGACCGCTTGGCCTCCGACTTATATTTAATCAATTCTTCGTGAGTCTGTGTCAAACTGATTTCTGCTGTATATAGAATTCTACCTATAGAATCATATGCACACATAGTCCATTTACCATTTGCACGCTGATTTCCATCTTGTTTTAGTACCAGTTGTCCTAATTCGTCATAGACCATTAATTGCGGTTCAGTTCCGGGGAGACGCTTATAAACCAAACACCCAGCACTATCATATTGATAACAATACGCGTCTGATTTTAATAACACATCATCTAATGGATAATCTTTTGTAGTAAGTTTGGAGGAAATATTTGGTAACATATATCGTAGGCGTCCCATATTATCATAGACATAATAGACTTCGCTCGTTCCATGTCTATCCATGATTTTCCTACCTTGTTTATCTGTATATGTAATTATAGTTTTGCCATCTTCGTCCGCAGTTGTAGTTTTGAACAATGTGGCATAATTGTAAAATGTGTTGCTACTATGTAAATCTCCATTGATACACACCGTAAACATTCTTACTTCGTTTGTACCATTAAATTCATTGGATTGTATTTTAGGATGCTCTGCATAAGTACTGCCAGGTTGGTAGATTTTTATTTGATTACTTGCACTTTCATATTTGGTCTCTGCAAATGGACGCTCTCCATAATCCGCAATTGCGTGAGCCTGTACATCTGTGATGTCTACCCGTTGTCCCTGTGTCTGCATAACTATCGGCAGCCACTGGCGAGACACATTGCCTTGATTATCAACTATATTCACAATATCTTTACTATCGGGTGTGACTCCTATAGCTATAGTTTCCTCTTCTCTACCAAGTCCGTCCATGTAGCGTATGGAAGTATATGTGCGAATGGCACTACTTACATACAGACCGCTGTCCCTGATATCAATACGTGCGGTAGGATCAAGTGGAGTGATAGTCAATACAAAATTTTCATTTGTACTTCCGTTTGTTCCATTAGGTAATGGTTCTCCTCCTATTATATTATTCTCGTAATATGAATCATCTGGCAAAATATTTTCACCGAATGTGACAAAATCAGTCGTCCACATGCTTATATTCGGCACTACTTTTCCTTCGGCGTCAAATTCAACCCACTTGCGATGCAAACTAACACATTGAGTTTCCTCTAAACCATCGGCGTTAGTTGCATCTAAAACATCTTGAAATGTGTTGTCCGGCTTGCCATAATACATATAATCCACAGTATCATTCTGCGCATTAAGGAGAGCCAATGTTTCTCCATTATTCACCAAAATAATTTTATTTTGATAAATAACCATTATATCTTTTTCTTGTAGCGATGTGTACAAATCAGCTAACTGAAAATTATTTTCTTGACCACGACGACATGCCAATAATAGATAGCCTTGAGGAAGAAGAGTAACACCAGAAAAGGTCCACTGCTCTGTTTGACCACTCCCTTTAATAGACCAGCCATCTAAAGAAACGCTTCTTTCGCCCGCATTGTATAGTTCTATAAATTCGCCATTATACGGATGAGAACCGGAAAGATTCTGTTCCAACAGTGGTGTGTCGTACATCACTTGGTTGATAATAACATAGTTATCAGCAAAAAGCAAGGATGTAAATAACAATGCAAACAACAAAAGGTTATATGGTAAAAAACTCCTTTCCATCACTATTCTTCCGTTTTGATATGATACTGATAAGCATTCATAATCTGCTTATTACCATTAACCATTTTATACTCTTCTACAAGTCTTCCATCGGCATCATAGGTATAATAAATTGTATTCCCACGAGGATCTGTTATTGATTTAATTCCTACATAAGGGATATAATCATATTTCCAAGTCTGATTACCAATGGTTTTAGTAACAGGATTCATACCATTCCAAGTATATCTTGTAGTCATTTTGCCAAATGGAGTAATCGATGTTAGGCGATACATTAAATCGTAATTATATTGACAGGTCAATTTGTAATGTTTATCATATGACATTTCTCCATTTGACATGCTAAAATGGTGGAAATCTGAGATATTTATTGGCTCTAAAGAAGTAAGTGATAAGGTTTTAAATAGATAGGGACAAAAATAGAGTCCTTGGAATGTATATGGTAGATTTATATCCAGAGGTACAGAATATGTATTTTGTGCGTACAAATTCAATGCTCCACCAGTGATATATTCAGTTCCATTTTCCATGTATCCAGAGATCGTTTCTACAGGAGTCCCTATGCGGTTCGTATGAATCATAATAAATAAAGGTGATGGTGTACCATACATCTGACCAGCATCCACGACATCATCAGGATATGTATGTTTTGTAAATAGTTCACGACCACGGCTATCTATTGTTCTTATCTCTTTAGGACGTAGCTTCTTATCATATAGGATATCTTGCGTTGTCTCCATCTGTTTGCCATTAACATCATATTCATTTATGATTACTTTCTCTAACACATCTGGGCAAACGAATAGTTTACGAGTTATATGTGCAGAATATGTAGAGAGACATACAATCGTATCAACACATCCAAGTGTGTATGTGTTTCCAAAATCTATTGGTCGATAAAATGGTGAGCTTTGAAGAAGAATACTATTGTACACATGTCGTACTGATTTTACTTTACGATTCCCCACATAAGATTCTATATAGGTAATTTTCCCTGGAGAAATTAAAATCCCGTCATAAGTGAGAGAGCCCGAACACAACTCTTTTTCAACTTCAAAATATGGTGTATCATAATTGCGACGAATAAAATTATTATTATTCGACTCATACATATGACGCCCTATATCAAAAGAGAATGTCGTTTTAGTCTTCTCATCTCCAATAACCGTCTCTTGCTCCACATAAGAATAGCCGATATGTGATGGTATCATATTATAGTTATTCGGGTGAGCGATTGGAAACTTCGTGCTGTCCCTATACACTTCATATATATTATAAAATACTCCTGTTGATTTAGCATCCATTTGGTAGGAAAAGTTTTTCTGTTCCTCCAATTTTTCTGCTTTTGAATATGTCTCAATGCTTTTAACACGGACTCCACCTATAATAGCATCTTTGTTTGTTATTTGCGATAACTTCACATCACATTGGTCATACCATTGTGTGAAACATCTTTCTATTCCATAGTCATGATTCTCATAGGTAAATTTAAGGGATCCGCCCGTTGGTAAAGAAACCTGTGATAGCATTCCAGTTAATGACGACTCCCGCCAAAAGCCATATCTATCAACCATTGCTTTATATTCAGCATTCGTTGTGGGATACATATTGATATTCCAAGGAGTAGATTCATAATGCATTGTATATTTTCCTACCCCAGAGATAGCAACTTCTTTAAGATAACGCCAATAAGGGGCATATTGTGAGTTTTGCTCATTAGTTTTATATATGTACGACAAATCAACTCTTCTAAGCACATTCTCTCCTCCTCTTATTATAATTGAATCCAATTTCTGATGTTTAGTACACCAAACATAATCCGGATGATTATACCTCTTATGATCTTCTTGAGATGTATAAAAAGATACTTTTAATTTTATAGAATCTGAGTTTTCTATTGAATGTAGAATACACTCGTTTTGCAATCGATATGATATATGAATACTATCTCCGTCCTCTTCTGTCCAATCATAGTCAGTGATAAAAGAGTGAATATCCTTTGGGGTCTTCTTCGTCCCAACCCCTGGACTCTTATAGTAGAAATTCAACGATCTGCCATTAGGTGCTGTTATTTTTGTAATATGCCATGCATTTATTATAGAAAACGCTTCTTCGCTAATTTGATTTTTTTGTGTTTCAATTGAATACTCCAACGCATTTTTTGACCCACCAAAAACATAAGTATACCCATCAGTCGTTTTGATAATAATCTGTGATGATTCTCCACTTTGAAGAAAGCCCTTTGGGGATGAACCTGATACATTCCATGAAAATTCATCATATTCAGTACCTCTATTCGTTTCCAGTCCCGAAATATCCACATCTACAAAATCTCCGCTTAATATAACCACCTTTCCTGAGTTGTTTATCATGAAACGCCCATTGTATCCGCAAAAATTAAAACAAAAAATGTCAGGCATATAATCAATCCACATACCTTGTCGAAAATCAATGCCACAAGAATCACTATACACAGTACTATCCATGTTGAACACCTTTTCTTTTTGGGGAATACTATCAGATTCGTTCATTAGTGCTAACGCTCTCGCATATCCTTTTTCTTTTCCTATAATAAAACCTCGTATGCTTATTTTATTATCCGTATCGTGTTGGTACCACCATTTTGTTATTCTGCCATAATAATTCAAATCATCGGGGAGACCTTGCACAGAACGAGTAATATGCCCGCCTGCAATCATAGTCCAATCTTGACCACAACTACCTGCTGGAAGAAAAGGTTTGAAGCCTTCAGAACTATAACACAGGGCAATGTCTATGTGAAAATCCTGATCACTAATAGTATAAATCGGTATAGAATATGACATTCTTCCCGTGAACAACGACATGTGAACTCCGCTTTGTGCAACCAAAAACACGGGCAGCGAAGCAAGAAGAATTAGAACAATAAAACATTTACGCATATCTAACTATAGTTTTATTAGACCTCCTGAAGCAACAAGATCGTCTGCATGGATATAAATCACATACGAACCTGTGGGCATACCAGACATATTGAGAGATATTGAGTGGTCTCCCTCATCCTCCTGACGATAAGGTGTTTGATAAGTAGTCAAACCACCATCATAATGTAGTGAAATGTATACCTTAGCTGATTTTGCTAGCGAATACTTGATTTGTACATTATCATATACAGGATTAGGTGTAAATTGGATATTGGTTATCAAACTATCTTCTTGAGGTATATTCAAATCTTTCTTAATATCTCTTTTACGAAGCTCTTCATTTTGCTCTTGTGGATAAAAATAAGTAGAAGCAAAAGAAAGTGTATCGGAATTTTTAATTATCTGCACAATCACAGATTCTAAAAGGGGATACCTGCAATATGACGAAAACCAGGTATATTTTTCCTCTTGCACATAGTTATGCGGATGTCTATCTTCATGATACTTCATTTTGCTATTAATACGCAGCACATTGTCAATAGTATCATATGGTGTAATCAAACGACCCGTTGCATCTGCTTTTACATATATGACACCTTCTGTGTTGAGAGAATTTCTGCGATAGAATTGTCCGCTACCTAAAAAGTTCCCGCATAAAGTATCGCCATATGCAAAAGGAAAACAGAGTTGCGGCATCTGCAATACATAAGTCATAGAAGCACGCGAGGTTTCATACCCTGTCAACCACAAAGTATCTCCTATTACATGGTAGTAATAGTTAGTGTGCTCATGGTGAAGACCAACGCGAGTACTATCATCTGTTTCTGAGAGAGGATAATATTCTATATTGACAATTTTAGTATCATCTATTGACAAATTAGAAAAATCCCAAAGACAATTAAGACCAGTATCTAATGGCGCTACATATGCTATTTTGTATGCATATAAGCTATCTGTTATACATGGCATATGATTATCTCTTGTCAATATTTGTGCAGATACGAAACTTATGTATAGCACACTAAAAATGACAGATGCGATGAAACGATTTCCTTTATACATACAATCGTAAGAATTTAATATCGCCACAAAGGTACAACTTTTTTTTGAAAGTACCAAATTTGTAAAGCAGATTTTGCAGAAAATAGCAAAACGACGAAAAACCAAACGAAATAACATAACTTTGTATTCGCATTGGATCAACTTCCCCCAATGAGACTACAATCATGAAAAAAATAAATAATCAAACCAAAAATGCAAGACGCAAACAAACACTCAATCTCAATGAAAAATGTGATGAATGGCTAAAAAAGGAGATGGTCAACTATGTTGACGGCAATCCCGAAAACATGGACACCGTACTATTTGACTTTAATCAATTCAAGAAAGACACCATCTGCATGGTAGATACCCTTGCCTGTCAACTACAATGTAAAGCACATCTGCAAAAAACAGCGGATGTGCTTTGTTTAAGTAGGACTACAATATATGAAAATCTAAAAAAATAACTTCAAAAGTGTTTTGTTCGGATTCCGTACAGTGATTTAATATTTTCTCACTACTTTTGCACCGTCATTCAGAAATGAGTGGCGGTGTTTTCGCGGTCGGACTATCGTTACACTAGCAGTCCTCCCGAGGGGTTCTTGATTTACTTTTTATAGGGTCTTTAAGGTCCGTAAGGACTCTAAGGTCTCTAAGGTCTATAGACAAGCTAGCCCAACTAGATAAAATAGACAAACCAGATAAAACTCACCTACAGGCTGTGGGGAAATAACAATATTATTAACTGCGAAAGTTGAGTGTGAATCCGCACGTGCAATGAGTGGCCACTCGCATACGAGACTAAGCACAAAACTTTCACAATCATGACAACAAATTATGAAGTAATTGACCAATTTTTCGCTGCGCAAGTAGCATGTAACGAATCCAAAACAACTATCGACGCACTCCGTCCACAAGTAGAAAAAGCCGTCCAAGCACTCATCGCTGAACGAGGACTGCCACGCACTTTCACCGGTACTATCGAGTATAACGGCATCAAAATAATCGTGCGCCGACCCAAATCGTTTACATGGGAGAAGAACACCAACCCTGCCATCACATCCGACCCCAACCACGCTATTTACATGCAGCAGCTGGCGTTGCAAGAGAAGATGGCGGCAGAGTTGAAGGACATGCGGGCTGACCTCAAAC
>JAZNQB010000034.1:0-3134 GCA_045589995.1 Paludibacteraceae bacterium | reverse complement strand
TACGGTCACACAACTGTGTAAGCGGTCCTAAAATCATGGCTGTATAGACTGTTTTAGCCCCAAATTCATTACCAATAAGGATGAATGCCATGACGAGCAAGAAAGCATTGATTCCCATCACCCAGTAGGAGAAAGTGTCTGCTGTACCCCCGAGGATGGTATTGATGACGATAGACAAGCCCGAGATAGTACCAATAATCAGATGGCTTGGCATTAAGAAATAATACACAGCGATGGCTCCGAGCATCATACCAGCTGTCATGAGTAGCAGTTCTCGCCAGAACTTCACTGTTTTGAGTGCGTGCAAGAACGAAGCACCCAATTCTTTCCAATACGCTTTGGATAGGTATTGTTTGATTGTTTCCATGATATAAATATTTATTTTTCTTTGAGCACAAATCGTGCTGTTCTTCTTGTTGTTTGGCTGAGCATCACAGTGCGGTTAGCTTTGGCTTCTTCTATTATCTGCGGTGTAGTACCTCGTATTGTTAGGAGTGATAGTTGGTCATTGTACGACACATTAAAATGCTCCTGTAATGCTTCGATGGCAGCGGGTACATAAGAGGTATTATCCACACACACGGATATAGTGACCGCCGATGATTGAATGAGTGATACTTTGAGTCGGTGGTTATGAATGATAGTAAATATCTCATTGAGACTTTCCTCGAGCACAAAGGCAAAATCTTTGGCTCTCATGGTAATGAGGATTTGATTTTTCCGCCATATATATACCGGCACATTGATAGGTCCTTTTGCGTCGGCAGAGATACATGAACCGCTTGCTGTAGGGTCGCCGAATGGCTTTACATATAATGGGATATGCTTGTTCTCAAGCGGTTTGATGGTTTTAGGGTGAATTATCTGCGCGCCTGAATAACTCAATTCCACCGCATCCATATAGCGCATGGACGGGATGAGGATGGTATTGGGTTCAATGCGTGGGTCGGCGTTGAGGATACCCGGCACATCTTTCCAGATAGTGACTGATTCTGCATCGAGGTAGTTACCTAAGAGTGCGGCGGTGTAGTCCGAACCTTCTCGTCCGAGTGTAGTGCGTTGTCCGTCGGCTGTACCTCCTATAAATCCTTGTGTAACAACTATCTGTGGTCGTTGTGGTCGTTTCCAACCAGCTTGTATAATGCGTTGGCTATATGCGTCATCTACTTTTGCTTCGCGCCATGTATTGTCCGTACGGAGCAGTTTGGGCATATTCCACCACTCTACTCGCATTCCTTGTTTGAGCAGATAGACGGCGATTATTTGTGTGGATAGTATTTCTCCGATTGAAACTATTTGGTCGTAGTTTTCATCGTAAGAGCGTTGTGGGTCGTACGGTATTTCTCCTTGCAATCGCACATCTACTCCGGGCTGCAGACCTAATTCTTTCATGACCGCCACATGGCTGTCTATTATTTGTATCCATTGCTCGAGTGCTTGTTGTTCGTTTCCTGCTACAAGTTCATTGAGTACTTGTTCGAGTGCATTGGTTGTTTTGCCCATCGCTGAAACGACAACCATGAGTTCCGTGCCTTTCTCGTATTCGAGTTGCACGATTGATTGCAGGTTTCGTACGCCTTTTGCGTCTTTCACCGATGCTCCGCCGAACTTATATACTTTCAATGGATTCATCTATTAGAATGTGTTTCAGAGGTTAGCCATTCGCATAGCGGTGTATGCTCCTTCTACGCCTTTATTCCCCAATTTACCTCCGCATCGGTCTAATGCTTGCTGTTTATTGAGTACGGTAAGCACGGAGAAGATGACAGGTACATGTGCTCTGTCACGCGATTTATATTGGTTTGCTCCGAGTGCGTTGAGTATAGTCACTCCTTGTGTTACTGACTGGCATACATAATCGAAGTGTGGTGTATCTCCTTGTATGACACATCCTATGACGATGACTGCGGCTAACTTATTGCTTGGTGGCAACATTTTCTGGTTGTCATTCATCAGTTTAGCTGCTGCGTATGTCAGTTCGACGGCTCCTGGCACATGGCATACCTCTATATTTTCCTCTTTGACACCATGTTTGCGTAGTGTGTCGATAGCTCCTTGTGCGAGTTTGAAAGTTATTTCGCTATTCCAGTCAGCTACTACAATAGCATAACGCTGACGCCCGAGGACATCAGCGTTAGGCAATTGATTTGCATCATATAGTGATAAATCGGTTGTCATAGCATTTATTCTGCGACAGCAATATATTTATCTATTTCTTGTGCTTCGGAAGAAGTAGGATATTCATTTTTGATTATTTCGAATGTTTTCTTAGCTTCTTCTTTGTTTTCTTGTGTAAGATAGAGAATACCTAATTTCTTGAGGCTCATAGGTGCGATAAGGTCATTCTTTGAAGCAGCGGCTGCTTTGTATGCTTTGATAGCCTTGTCATAGTCTTGCAATTCGACATATGCGTCTCCGAGCAGTTGGCTTGCGGCTGGTGCGATAGTGAGGTCATCTGCGTCAAACTGGCTAATGAACTCTGCAGCAGTCTCGTATTCACCCTTTTCGTAATAGCATATACCGGCGTATAGTGCAGCGAGTTTACCTTCTTGATAACGGCTATATTCATCAGCGATAGCCTCGAATCCAAGGCACTCTGCGTCATCTCCGTTGAGTGCTTTATCGAAGTCTCCATTCATGAAATAAGCCACTGCTTTAGCGTTTTCGTTGCTTGCCTCGAGTGCTTTTGGTTTGATTACATACTGGTTGATAGCGATACATGCGAGTACGACAACTGCTACTCCAGCGACGATCCAGCTGATGAGATTAGCATTTTCTTCAATCCATTTACCTGCACCTGTTAGTGCTTCGTTTACTTCTTGTAACTGTTCGTCTTGTTTCACGAACTCTTGTTTTTTCTTTGCCATTGTATTATGTTTTTTAGTTATTTACGAAATCGGCTGCAAAGGTAGTGATTTTTTTTGACATATGCAAGCGCGTGAGTGTTTTTTATAAAAAAACGAAGAGAGCACCGATTTTTATGGTGTAGGGTGTATGGTGTAAGGTGTATTTTTGTGTAATCAAAAACAATTACTCATTCTCAACCGCTAGCCATAAACACAGATAAATATTATTTTAAAATAATTTTTAAAGTCCTGTCTTGTCCTTCTTGTCCTTTTAGGGGGATTTAGGGG